>JBLIBL010000116.1:0-10099 GCA_047633355.1 Polaribacter sp. | reverse complement strand
TATGGGGTTTCTTGACAAATTTCGCGGCGAATTCATTGATATTATCGAATGGACTGATGATAGCCGCGACACAATGATATACCGCTTTGATCGTTATGACAATGAAATCAAAATGGGTGCAAAATTAATTGTTAGAGAGTCTCAGCTCGCTGTATTTATCAATAAGGGTAAGATTGCCGATATATTTGAACCTGGTGATTATGAATTAGAAACCGATAATCTCCCTTTACTCTCAACTATACAAGGATGGAAATATGGTTTTCACAGCCCATTTAAAACAGAAGTCTATTTTATCAATACCCGGCGCTTTATTGACTTAAAATGGGGGACTAAGAATCTGATCACATTAAGAGATCCGGAGTTTGGTCCAATTCGAATTCGAGCTTTTGGTACCTATGCAATACGAATAAAAAATGCCAAAGACTTCATAACTGAAATTGTTGGCACTGACGGACACTTTACAACCGATGAAATTACTAGCCAATTAAGAAATTTAATTGTATCTCGATTTGCCGATTTGATTGGAGAAGCCAAGATCCCTATTTTGGATATGGCGGGTAACTACGATGAGCTTGGCGAATTTATTACAAAAAAAATCCATGATGATTTTTTAGCTTATGGAATTGATATCACTAAAATGTTGGTCGAGAATATATCTTTACCGCCAGCGGTTGAAGAAGTTTTAGACAAACGCTCTAGCATGCGAATTATTGGCAATCTCAATCAATATAGACAATTTCAAGCGGCTACCGCTATGGAAAAAGCTGCCGAAAACGATGGTATGGCGGGTGGTGGTATGGGCATGGGAATGGGTTTTGCTATGGCGAATCAAATGGGACAGGGAATGAATCAGTCTAATAACCAATCAGCAGCTAGCGCGTCCTCAACACCTCATGCTTCATCACCACCTCCGCTACCAAAATCTAAAACTTATCATGTAGCGATCAATGGGGAGTCCAAAGGACCTTTATCAACGTCACAAATAAAGATATTTGTTAAAGATGGTTCTATGACAAAAGAAAGCCTTGTTTGGACAGAAGGAATGGCAAACTGGGAAAGTGCAGGAACTATTGCAGAGATTAATAAACTGTTTTCATCCATGCCACCACCTTTGCCTCCTAGATAAAAGAGCCAAGAATTTACCATACACAAAAAATATAGGCATTAAAATGGTGAGCACTCCTCCACCGTTAAACCCATTTAAAGAATCAAACACTTTAGAAAGAAGTGATAATTTGGATACAGAAAAAGCCAAAGCGAGTGAGTTTAAGTGCCAGCAGTGTGGTGCTAAGTTAACTTATGCACCATGAACAGAATCATTAAAATGCAAATATTGTGATCACCACAATATAATTCTAAAATCAGAGAAAGATATTCAAGAGTTAGATTTTGAAAAATTTCTGGCTAATATGCAAGATGATGAAATAACTGAAGAAAAATTATTTATAAAATGTACATCATGTGGAGCTGAGTCAAGCAGTGAAGCAAACGTCACATCTCTAAACTGTCCTTTTTGTGATAGTGAAATTGTTACCACGGCTAAAACTAAGAAACTAAGAAACTAATAAAACCTCGCTCCCTTTTACCCTTCAAAATCACAAGGAAGACAGATAAACAAAGCTATAAAGACTGGCTAAAAGGATTGTGGTTTGCGCCCAATGCTTTAATAAAAAAAGCAAAGCTAAATGTGGCTGTGAGTGGTGTTTATGTTCCTTATTGGACATATGATGCAGACACATTAAGTTATTATACGGGACAAAGAGGCACTTATTATTATGTGTCAGTCACCCGAACTAGAACCGGCTCAGATGGTAAACAAGAGACATATACAGCACAAGAAAGACTTACAAGATGGTATCCTATGTCAGGGAATGTCACTAAAAATTTTGACGATGTATTAGTTGTTGCGAGTAAATCATTACCAAGAAAATATTTAAGAGAACTAGAACCTTGGGATTTAGAAAACTTAGTTTCTTATAAAGATGATTACTTAAGTGGATTCAAATCAGAAAGTTACCAAATTAATTTAGAGCAAGGATTCAAAGTCGGTAAAGAAATAATGGACGATCGAATCCGAGTTGCTATTAGACAACATATTGGAGGTGATGAACAACAGATCCATTCGGTATCCACAGAGCATTCAAATATTTCTTTCAAACATATTTTATTGCCGGTTTGGATAAGCGCCTATAAATATAAAGAGAAAATTTATCGTTTTTTAGTCAATGCTAGAACCGGTGAAGTTCAAGGTGAACGTCCGTGGAGTTGGGTGAAAATCGGATTCGCAGTTACCTCCGTAACCGCAATTATCGCGGGTGGAATTTATCTATATCAACAAGCACAGTAAGCGCTTTTAAATAATATTTTCAGATCAAAAGACTAGTTTTTAATCGCCGCATCAAATACCGCTTTTGCTACGGCATGATGCGCTTCTTGATTTAATGCAGAAGGAACTAAAGCATCTTGTTTAGCTAATCTAGACAGAGTCTCAGCAGCGGCAATGCGCATTTCATGTGTTATTTCAGTGACTTCGGCTTCAAGTGTTCCTTTGAATAATCCAGGAAATGCCAACATATTATTAACAATTTTTCCACAAGTGGCATAAGCGGCCCCCATTTCCATAGCAATGTTTGGTTCGATTTCTGGATCAGGATTAGTTAACGCCATAATGATTTGACCTTTCTTGACCATTTCTGGTTTGATAAGCCCTTTCACACCTGTAGTTGCAACCACTATGTCAGCCTTTGACATTAACTCTTCAAGCGAACAAGGTTGGCCGCCTAAATCCCCTAGTCGTAACATAGCATCTTGGTTAATATCGCAACCTAAAACATCTTTTACGCCGTACTCTCGCATTAAACTACAGATCCCAATGCCAGCAGCACCAAGACCTACCTGGCCAAAAACACAGTCTTTAATATTGACTTTTAGATTTATTGTTGCAGACAGCAATGCGGCTAACGCGACAATTGCTGTTCCATGCTGATCGTCATGAAAAACCGGTTTATTTAAACGTTGAATTAGTTCAGACTCAATTTCAAAACACTCAGGTGCTTTTATATCTTCAAGTAAAATAGCCCCGAAAGATGGCGCAATGGCTTCCACTGTTTTTATTATTTTTAAACTATCTTTTGTATTTAATAAAATGGGTATACCTGAAAGCCCAACTAATTCAGATAAAATGGCCGCCTTACCTTCCATTACAGGTAGTCCGGCTTCTGCGCCAATATCACCTAAGCCAAGAATCGCCGTACCGTTAGTGACAATAGCAACAGTATTTTGAATATTAGTGAAATCTTTAATTTTACTCGGGGTTTCTTTGATAGCTTGACAGACTCGAGCGACACCAGGCGTGTAAACGTCGCGTAATATTTCTAGTGAGTTGATGGATATTCTAGAAACAGTTTTAATCTTCCCGCCTTTATGACGATTAAAAACACGATCTGATTTTCCAACCATTTGAGTTTCTGGAAGTTGATTAATAGCCTCAATTAAAACCTCAATATCTAAAGTGTCATCATACTCAATTGTGATTTCCCAGATGGTGTCTTTATCAAGCCTTCTTACCGCATTCAGACCTTCAACCGTCACATCTAAATCACCTATGACACCCAATACTTTAGCCATATTTCCAGGTTTATGTGGAGCTTCAACTAATAAAATTTCAACAACTCGCATATTTTTTTCTTCTTATTTTCAATTTTTGTTTTTTGTTTTTTGTTTTTTGTTTTTTGTTTTTAACATCAGACATTCTTAACTACAGGCTTTTTGAAAGGTTTACAGCATTTAAACAAAGCATATTAGTTTGATAACTCATATGTTTAAAAATGGCTACGATTAGCTAATGAAAGTGCAAGCGTTGATTGATCCAAATATTCTAGCTCACCGCCAACAGGTACACCTTGTGCTAAACGAGTCACAGATATTTTCAGGTCTGAATTATTTTGTTCTACTTGATTGGCTACCTGAGAAATATAATAAGCCGTGGCTTCGCCTTCTACGGTCGATGAGGTTGCAACAATAACTTCCGTTATTTCACCTTGTGTTAATCGTTTGGATAATAACGGCATACCAATTTCTTCTGGGCCAATACCATCCAGAGGAGAAAGTTGACCTAATAGAACAAAATATTGACCGCTAAAGTTGGCGGTTGATTCAATCGCTAAAACGTCTGTAGGTGAATGAACAACACAAAGCGTATTTTTATCTCTTTTTATATTTTCACAAAGTTGACAAACCGATTGCTCAGTATAGTTTCTACAAATAGAACAATTACCAATATTTCTCATGGCTTTTTCTAAACTTGCAGCAAGCATTAATCCTTTTTCTCGTTTTTTGTCGAGTAAATTATAGGCCATACGTTGAGCTGTTTTTCGGCCAACACTTGGTAAGCAACTTAACGCATCAATTAGCTCTGTTAATAACGAGGTTTCATTCATTTTAAAAACGCACTCATCTTAAAACGGCATTTTAAAGCCGGGAGGAATTGGCAAACCTTCGGTAACAGAGGACATCATGTCTTTTGTTGATTCTTCTACTTTTCTAACGGCATCATTAACCGCTGCTGCGATTAGATCTTCAAGAATCTCTTTATCTTCACTCAATAAACTATCTTGAATTTTAACTGATTTAACGTCATGTTTACCTGTCATGAGAATACTAACCATACCAGCACCTGCTTCACCCGTTACTTCAACATTAGCCACTTCGCCTTGCGCTTTTTGTATTTTCTCTTGCATTTTTTGCGCTTGTTTCATTAAATCGCCTAAACCGTTCATTTTATCCTCACAAATATTAATGTTACTTTTATAACTGCATCTTTTGAACTGTACCTTTTGAACTGTACCTTTTGAACTGTATCTTTTAAAACTAATTGCTTAAAAATCTTGCGACTTTACGTCAATTGTTTGCCTATCAATCACTGCACCCAATTCACTTTGCAACTTTGCTACGCAAAGATTTTCGCTCAATTCCTTACAGAAAATTTCGATATCGTCTTCGTGTCTTTTGATCTTTCTATCTCTTGGTGTTTTTACTAATTCTTCTTTTGGCTTTAAGGTAATCGTTAAATTAGTTTCATCAAAATAATCTTGTAAATACTGAATCATTGATGCATTTAAACTTTCTGTTAAAAAATGTTCTACTTTTGGTAAATGGCGAATAACTAACTCATTATTTTGATATTCCGCTAGCGAGTTTAATAAAACCTGCAAACCATTTCCTTCTATCCCTGAATAGCTTAACGCTAAATGCCAATTGTTTTTATTAATGGTGTTAACAGCAATCTTTGGTTTAAGCTCTTCAATAATTGTTACTTTTTCTACTTCTTGAATTTCTTTTTTTCTCTCAGCCTGATTAGTCGTTTCAGAAATTTTAGTCGAACCTTTTAACTTCTCAAAAATAGAAGAATCTTGAAAAAACGGCTTATTAATTGCACTTTCGTCAATTGATGTTCCTGAGTTGTCCTTTGGATTTTGTTTTGGTTTTACTTTTGGCTTTAAAAACGTTTGAGTGTCTTGAATATTTACTGATTCAGAAAAGTTTTTTTTTTCGACTGCATTAGAGTCTTCAGTATAATGATTATCGCGTAATGTTTGTACTGGGCTTTGCGTAGGTGTGGGCGAATTCACTGGCTTTACTGACTGAGGCTTAAACGCCAAAATCCGCAAAAATGCCATTTCAAAACCTTGTCTTGGATGAGGAGCGAAAGCCAGATCTTTTTTAGCCACTAACGCTAGCTGATAATAAAGTTGTATTGATTCCGGAGTCGCTCTATTAGCAAGGCTAGCTAAAGAGTTTTTATCTTGATATTGTTTAGTCTGATCAGCATTAGAAGAAAATCCCAGACCCGCTTGAGTCACTGCAATTTTATGCATCAACGTTAACCAATCAGACATCACCTCGGCATAATTTGGTGAATATTGCGACATGTTTTCTATAATCGACAATACAGTTTGTGGCTCTGAATCTATAATTGCATTTAGTAAATCAAAACAATAGGACTGATCAATACTACCTAACATTTCTAATACTAATTTGGTTTCAATCTTATCACCACAAAAGGCTATCGCTTGGTCGAGAAGACTAAGAGCGTCTCGCATACTTCCGTCTGCACCTTTTGCTATTGGAATTAAAGCACTCTCTTCAAATGCTAAAGACTCTGCGTTTAATATTTTATTAAGATACGGAATAATTTGATATTCTTCCATTCGTTTTAAATGAAATTGCAAACAACGAGATAAAACCGTAACGGGTAATTTTTGGGGATCTGTCGTCGCTAATAAGAATATGACATGAGGTGGAGGCTCTTCCAGGGTTTTTAAAAGTGCATTAAAACTATGACCACTTAACATATGGACTTCATCAATAAGATAAACTTTATATCGCCCTCTTGTCGGTCTATATTGAACGTTTTCTAATAATTCTCGTGTATCTTCAACCTTTGTTTTAGACGCTGCATCAATCTCCATTAAGTCAACAAAGCGACCTTGGTCAATTTCTGTACAACTGGAACAGGTTCCACAGGGTTTAGCTGTAATACCTAACTCACAATTGAGACTCTTTGACAATATGCGAGCAATCGTTGTCTTACCTACACCGCGAGTACCTGTAAAGAGGTAAGCATGATGTAATCGTTGAGTTTCAAGCGCATTCGAAAGTGCTCGAGCAGTTTGTTCCTGCCCCACTAACTCTTCAAATGATTTTGGACGCCACTTACGGGCAAGAACTTGATAACTCATTAATGGCTTATTACGAATTCGCTGATTAAATAGATAATAGAATTATAATGGAAGATCTTTGCAGTCTAAAGCTTTATTAACTTCGAGAATAATATTTTCATGTATTGAGCTGCGTGATATTCTCCAATTAACCTTGACTCGTAGGCTAAATGGAGTAATAAAAGGTATTTTTCTGATTAATGCTATTAATTATCTTACTTATGCTACTAGTTGTTTTGCCATAATATCCAATGATTCTGACTCTAATTTAAGATCCTCAAAGGTATCAATTAAAGCCGTATGATCCAATGATAGTAATTCTAAAGTTGAATCAGGCACTGTAGTTAGGACGGAATCACCTATATCAAGTTGTTTTAACATTCTATTAGCAACCAGTACCAAGTTTGAATAGACTGCATGTTTGCTCCAAAACTCTTCTTGATGATGTTTATGAACAGCAACAATTAACTCTTCCGGCATACGCCAATTTTGCATTAGCCATGCGCCAATTTCTTCATGTGTCACGCCGAGGATATAAAACTCAATATCCTCAATCGATGTAAAAGGGTTTGCTTCAATAGTTCGATTAATTAGGTCAAATTGAGGTGGAAACATATGTCCCATCAACAAATGTCCAAAGTTATGAAGTAATCCACTTAGGTAAATCAATCCTCTTTCTGGGCGATGTGTCACCGGCATAGCTCTGCATAATTTTTCGGCTAAAGTTGCACAATAAATTGACTGCCTCCAAAACGCTTTTACGCCAATTGGTCCGTCTTTTGGTACTTTTAATGATTTACCAATTGAAATACCTAAAGCTAGATTCATTACCAGATCAAAGCCAAGGACTCTTGCGATAGCGGTTTCGATTGAATCAATTTTTCCTTGATACCCATAATACGGAGAACTTGCCCAGCTAATCACTTGGGCAGCTAGAGAGGGATCTCTTGATACAATTTGACTTAGTTTTTTAGCGTCTGCACTGGGATCGACCCGTAATTTCATGATATCTTGCGCAATATCTGGCATTGCTGGTAAATCAAAGGTTTCATCAATTCTTTGTTTCAGTCTTGTCGGTGTAAAGCTTAAGTCAACTTCGCTTTTTTTATTATTCTTACCTGCGTAGAATTTTTCTGGTGATGCGGTAAAAATAAAGGAATCACAGTCCTGATAGAGTAAATTACAACCTATTTTATCTATTTTTAATAATGATTCAGAATCGCCACTATCAATTAGAATTTCAGCTTTATCCAAAACACTTGGGTCAACTAGAAATTCGAAATTGAATACTTCCGATATTAGCGGAGAACTGTTTTCATCACAGTATTTAAAGTGTGACTGCGTTTCTTCCTTAGACATTATTTTTGCCTCAAACCCCATCAATTCTGTCATTTGACGATAATCTAACAAATAGTCATAGGGTAAAATAGCCAAAAAATTTTGACTTTCATAACTCATACCAACACCGCGTAAACGGGTTTCTTTATATTCCTCAGTGTTTGTTTTTATTGGATTTTCACCAATATAAGGGTTGGGGATTACTTGGTATTGAATAGATAATGAGTCTAATTTTTTTATTACTGCAGAAGGTATCGACAATGTAATGCACCTAAATAAAGAAAATACTGATATTTAAAATATAGCGCAAATTATGAATAACTTCCTAGTTTTTACTTTTATTATTAATTTTCTAGCGGTAAAGGTGAAATAGTCGAATCTTCTTCTAAGTTCAGTTCAACATTTTCAATTTTTTCAAATCGAGAACTAATCTTTTTGGCTGAAACATGTACAGAATCTACATCTTTGCTGACTTGCCCGATATGGGTCGATAATTTATCCATACGCTCCTGAAAGCGCCCAAAATCTTTCCCTAATATTGATAAGTGTTCTTTGATTATATGCACTTGTTTGCGAGTCGCTTCATCTTTAATAACCGCAGATGCCGTGGTTAATATAGCCATCAATGTTGTCGGTGAGACCATCCAAACTTTACAATGATAAGCATATTCGACTAACTCAGGGCAATGTCCATGAATTTCAGCAAAAACACTCTCTGCCGGAATAAACATCACTGCACCATCGGATGTTTCTGGCGGTAGTACGTATTTTTCTGAAATATCAGTAATATGCTTTTTTATATCCCTGACAAATTGTTTATTAGCCTTTACTCTATCAACTTCAGCAACAGATAAGTCCGTCATTTTTTTATAACTTTCCAGCGGAAATTTTGCATCAATACCAATTTTACCGGTTGGTTTAGGTAAAGTTAGTAAACAATCAACTATTTTGTCATTGGATAATTTGTGCTGCATTTTATAGTGCGCTTGGGGGATGATATTACTGATGAGTGACTGAAGTTGTACTTCACCAAAAGCCCCTCTTGAGCGTTTATCACTTAAGATCTCCTGTAAACTCACAACATTTGTAGAAAGTTCCGTTATTTTTTTTTGTGCTTCATCAATTAAGGCTAATCGTTTAATAACATCATGAAAGGTTCGGTTCGTTTTATCAAAACCCTCGGCTAATTTCTTTTCCACTTGCCCACTGATTTCTTTTAAGCGTTTATCAGTTGTATCAGTTAATGTACCAATAGATTGTGTAATTGATTCATTTTGTCTTTTAATATTTCTATCAAGCTCCTCTCTTATCTCTTTGATCCCTAGGGATATATTATTTGTTATTAGCTCACTTGTTGCTGTCTGATGATGTTGCATACTGATGTTGATTTTTTCACCAAACTGATTCACTTTATTGGTTAAAGACTCCTGACCTTGTTGCATTGATTGTGAAGTATTACGTTTAAGTTGCTCAAACTTCTCAATCATCTCTAATTTAAAATTCTGAATATTATCACTTAGTGATTTCTCTGATACCGCAAAGCGTCTTTCTAAATCAAGTTTTAGCTCAGACAAACTCATTAATTGTTTTTCACGATCTTTAGAAAGTTGCTCAAATAACAAAGTTTGGCTTTTACTTTGGTTGCTAGTAATTAACTCGCTGATTGATTCTTGATTTTGCTTTAATTCAGTAATTAGTCTCTCTTCGAGTTTTTGGCTGTCTTGTTTAAACTGACCTTGCCTCAATTGAAGAATTAAAATGATAATTAAGATAAATAGACTAGCTAGACCTGTTAGCGTCGATTGTTGGCTAAAGAGTTCAACCATAATAAATAATTCCTTAAATTTTGGTTGGTGTTGAGGATAGTCGTTTCACTGCCGACTGTTTGACAAACTGATATTTATAGCGGTTTTGCTTTTTAAACGCGACCGGATCAAACCAATAAAAAAGAATTTTACCTAAAGCCATAGGCTAAAATCAATCGTTCCGTACAACTACATTACAGAGCTATCTCACATATATGGTTTATATAAAACAAGTTT
>JBLIBL010000115.1:0-10200 GCA_047633355.1 Polaribacter sp. | reverse complement strand
GATTTAACCACATAGGTTTAATAAAAATAGAAATAAGTGTAAACAAAATTAATGGAGTAATAATATAGGCAAGGTAAATAGGTCTTGTTTTAGGTTTTTTTAAAATCATTAAACTAACTATAGAAACAAAAATTGAATAGGATATCCGTTAATATTTCGTGAAGTGAATATAACTTAGGGGCTATAGCGTGAGTGGCTGATTTAACAAATGAATTAGCCATACTGGGCAGAGTTAAAATAAAAACACCAAAAAAAACACCAATCCAATAATATAGCCGATTAATCTGTTTAGTTTGAATCCCCTTGATCACCCCATATAAAAAATGGCTAAAAACAAACAAAATACCTACAGCATGTACATTTGCTAATAATAAATTTATTAAAAATAAAATTTTAGTCTGGTGCTTTTTCTTAGTATTGAACCAATAATGAGATAGGTAAAAAGCCCAAAGTGATAACAACGCAACTGAAGAATACATTCTCAATCTAATAGAATATTCTAGTAGTAATGGCGATGAAAAAACCAATAGCACCGCAATAAAAGCTATACGCTTATTAAATATATTATTTGTAACGTAGAAAACTGAGCTGCATAGTAATGAGTGTAAAAAAATTGAGCTAAAAGTTAACCAAAAATCTGTTTTACTGATCCCACCCCACATATCCAAAAACATATAGTAAACAGGGGGGGTGTAAATCAAATCTCAAAGTGAATACAATATTATCAATAACACTTCCTACTATCGACGTGGCGGCCCATATATCATCCCCCTCGACCATAGGAACCCCTATAATAAGAAGAGTTGTCACTTGTAGTGTTAATGAAAAAAAGAATATAAGTACAAAATAATTATGTTCTACCAGCCAGCGTTTCAGTATCAACGTACCACTTCCCTTATATAAATGTTATTTACAATAATCATAACTGAGCCAAATATCACTAACTTATTCGAGCCAACTTTAGCTGCGCTTTTAAAGTTTGTTATCGCGCAAAGGATTAAGCCAACGGGTTGTGTACTAGCGGTTTCTGTATAAATGACTAAACCGTTTGACCATGGCAGATTCTCTATTTATAGAAACGTTTTGATATTGTCCAGTTCAACTTGTTGTAAGCATCTAAGATTGCAATCCTTGTAACTCATGCGGCTTTAATTAGTGCATTCCTAGCCTTTGCAAGTCAAACGTTACTTGGCAAATTAATGATTTTGACTAAATCAGATTTAACACCAAATTTTTCAATGACACTTTTTGTATTGTCTGAAGAGCAATCATTCACGATAATGCTCTCAAAAGGCAAAACGGATTGCTTTAATAAAGATTTTATCGCTTGATGAATAAAAGGTTCAGCATTGTAAGCCGCAATCAAATTTAAATCCGCTGCATATATTCCTCATTATACAATAACTATCAAATCTCAAAGAATTACCTGATCGAATCAGCCAGTAATAGGCTAATTCATTAATGAAAAATACGTAACTAAATGAAAAAGTATTGATAAGGATAAAAGTTAATCTCTGTATAAACAATAACTAAGCTCCAAAGCCTTTTATAATCAATTGGGCTTTTTCGACAAATTTATCTTTTCCCCCTTTAAGAATAAAAACCACGTGATGTGCAGCCTTGTTGTTTCTTAAAAATAAAATGAAAAACAACCAACAAAGGAATATAGAAAATATGCTGTAAACCAGAAATACTATCCCTAGCGAGAAGAAGTAAGGGACGTTGTCTACAAAAAACGATTCAGATAAAAATGCCAACGATAGTGAAGCTGCAGAATAACTACAAAATAAGAATAATATATTAAGCAGTAGTGAACCAAAAATTTTATGGGTCGCAAATACAAATAAGACGCTGATGGTGAAAAACTCTACGAGAACTCTAGTGGCAGAAAACGTCTCTAAACTGCTGCTAGCAAAGTAGAAAAGGGTTGCTGCCATTAAAATTAGCGAATAAAAATCGTACATGAATAAAAATCTTACTTTACCAGTAGAAGTGATAATCTGAGTTGCAACTTTACCTATTGCAACAGGGACTGTCAGTAAGGTCAAAATACCAAATACAGGTGCAAAGTCTATCCACTGCTCACCCAATAATAACAATACAAATGGTTCACTAAAAACGTATAAAAAACATGACAACGGCACACCAATGGCAAATACAACGAGAAGAACTAGACTGACTTGATGTCGGATGGCTTCCTTATCGTTAATAGTTCTGGAAAAAGTGGCAAGCAAAGGCTCCAAAGCTGGGGAAAGCCCTTCTGAACCAGGCATAGAAGAAATGTATTTGCTGATATGAAAACCACCTAACATACTAGGTGAATAAAAAGAGCTTACCAAAAATGTGTCTAACTGTGCTCGAGTGTATCCTAACATACCTTTGGCCAGCATCCATTTAGAAAATCCCCACTGCTGTTTTGCACCAACAAGAGAAAATTTAGGCCTATATATCATGAATATATAAGAACATATTGTACCAATAACGTTTGATACTAAGTGACCAAGAATAAGCGCCCAATAACTTTGAAAAATAAGTGCTGTGGTAACGGTAATGATAGTGGACGTTACCTTTTGTATGATACCTATTTTAAAAGGGATGACGTATTCTTGGTTACGTCTTAAAATTGCCATATATGGATTTTCAAACATGCCAGCAATAATCATTGAAGCAAGAATAGGAACAACTAACATCAGCCTTTCATCAGAATAATAATCTGCGACAAAAGGTGTAGCAATCAGTAATAGAACAAATATAACCAATTTCAATATTATGTTTATTGTCCAGGAAGTATTAATATCATTATCATTTACCAAGTTTTTTTGAATTAGATATTGACCACTGCCCGACTCCATTGATTTTGCAACAAAGCTAATAACCAGATGGGCAATAGCTACAAGGCCAAAGTCATCAGGAACTAACACTCTGGCCAAAATTAAAGTGCTAACTAAGCCAAAAGATCGTTGAATCATTTTACCGGAAAAAAGAAAGAAGGCGCCTTTAAATACTTTATTTGCTTCTGACAATACTCTGTCCTTAAATAGGAAATTAGAATTCTTTAAACCCTATCAAAAGCTTGAAGATCATAGAAATCATGCTCAGATAATGTCAATTTTGTTTATCATAAAGCAATATATATTGTTGTTGGTAATGACATAAAACTAAAAGAATATGTTACTCGGTAAATTCATTAGCCACTCAAAGTTCATGGATTCTGTATTCAATCTTTACGATTTTACATTTAATTCCCTAAAGTAACCTTTAAATACTAGTTCCCTGGGTAATAAGTTTGATAACACTATGGCAATGGATGCAAAAATATTTTTTGCCCGTCGTTTGGTGATTAATAGAGAAAACTCGAACCAGTTTCGAGTTGTGATCATCGCCGTTAGGATTACACTTAGTCAACTATTTTAGTATTTTATTTTCCTAACTAAAGCAATTTACGCTTAACCGTGTTTGTCAGCCCTAGGTGCTTCAGTCGTCATTAGTAGTACTTTTAATTTTAATATCAAACCAATAATGCCAGAATAATATCACTAAATTTCGATCTCTGATTTTTCCTAAGATAGATTGACCAATTGAAAATAGATAATTTAATTTGCTTTGTGCTTTTTTTATTGTTGTATCTGTAAATAAGCTAAAACTTTCGTCTACATACTCACCGTTCACTCGGACTCTCTTGGCTTTCATGTCTGTAAGTTGAAGTGAAAGCTTGTCTTTGCAAATTACATATTTAACTAATTTTTCAGCATGCATCATATTGTTTTGGCCAAGACAAAACTCGGATAATCTATAGTATCGACTCGCATAGGTTTCTGCCGCTTTTTCGCCACATATAGCGAATCTATCGTTCATGCCACCCCACCATTGCCAATATGGTATGACAATCTGCGAGTTTTCATTTATACATTTATTCACCGCACTAAGGTCAATATTGTTAATATATTCTAAGTCAGGCCGCAAAAACAGATAAGCTAAAGGCTTTGATTGTTTAGCCTTGTTATATACTTTATTTATTGACAGTAGTTGTCTAAATAAATTTTTGCAGCTATGAAAATTGTTAAAAAACGGGTCACCTGTAGAAAATATTAAATCCGCATAATTTTCATCAATTTTTGTGGACTCTTCTAAAATCCCATGAAACTTATCTAAAAAGTCATATTCACTTTCATCAATCTTTGACTTTTCCCCTGAACGACCAGAATTTATCTCCTTCAATTTGTATATATGAAAATAAATCGAAACGTCATAAATCTCTTCTAGAGGTTCGATTATATTTTTATAAATTGATGGTATGCACTTTTCTGTACTTCTAATGACTCCGAACAAACAGATAGCTATTTTTTGCTTGTTACTCATAAGACTTCTTTTTAATAAATAAAAAGGCTAGATATTCCTTCAAGATAAAAGCCCTTTTGTAAAAGTATATTAATGTTAAGTAATTAAATGCTGAAGATTCTCTACCTTAGAACGCTTTCAATGGCCTCATTTATATAATTAGCTGCTAGGAGAAAACGTCAACAATAAAACCTTACATTTTTGCTGATATATTAAAAGACTATAAACGATATGTCTTCGTAGTGAAATAATTGATTTACTTTACAAGCTATTTGTAAACGTCCGGTGAACCTCTTATTCGACTAGTAAATATTGCAGTCCGATACATTAACATCCAACCTCTACGTCGCAAATATTTATAAACTTAACACTTTTACTATATTTTTCATTTGTAAGAGAGTTACAGGCTCATATTGACGTGGTCGAATAGATACCATAGCCCTTGGTGGTAGAGTAAAAATACAGTCGTGCAAAGGCTGCTAGGAATTTAGTCCTCAGATACTCAGTTGTCGGGCTAAAGAGGCCGAAGATGCTCATAATCGTGCTTTTCGAGGTAATGGCACATTGACACCTGAGCAAGCTGAAATTCGTAGTTTAAAATGGTAAGTTAAACGCTTCGAAATGGAGCGTGAGATATTAAAAAAAGCGAGGGTCTTTTTTGCCAAATAAACAAAGTGAATGATTCGTTCATTACCTGATATGAGAAGATCTGGCCTGAACGCTCAATGTGCGGGCTAATCGGTGTACAAAACCACAACTATTAAAGTTATCAGAAGCGTCAAACGGATAAACCTGATGATTTAACGCATCAAGAGATTCTGAAATGGTTAATAGATATCGCCGGGTTCGGCGATAATAACTATGATAAAAGACGCATTCAAAACCTATTGAATACGCTGATCATTCCAATGAATTACAGGAAAGCGGCTCAATTTATGAAAAAAGCGAGTCGTATTTAGCGGCGGTGATTGATTTATATGCACGCAAATGATGGGCTGGAGTATAAGTTCAAAAATGAGGGCCAGCTTAGTGTGTGACCCGTTAAACATGGCTATATGGCAATATAGCAACGTCAGCCAAAAGTATTTCTGCAGATTCAGACCAAGGTGTTCAGTGTGTCAGCAAGCTTTATCGACGCCTTATCAAGACACGAAGTTTCTTAGGAAGCATGAGTAAAAAAGGGTGTCGTTAGTACAACGCCTTAGCAGAAAGCTTATTCGGGAGTCTAAAGCAAGAACGGGTAGATTAGCGTAATTAGTCAAAACGATTTAACGCGCAATAGTATCTTGAAATACATGGCCGTGTATTACAACAGTCATATAATTCATTCACATTTGAATTACCAAAGCCCCAACGACTTTAAACAACAAAACAATGAATTACGAAAAGTAGCTTAACTGGGGCAGTCGTATTAAGTTGTCCAGAACGAAGGTTGGTGTCTACTTCTGATACTTTTATCAACACCCGCCACATAAAAAATCCTAAATCATCTAGAGATACACTTTCGTATGATAAGTTTTTGTTGTCGAAGGGTTCTAAATCATAAATAGCAGAGGTCCTTATGGACGTTTCATAAACAAGCCAAGATTAGTGTTTATAGATTGAAAACATACCAAATATGATTAGAAAGTGTTCACCGTTAATGGCAAAAAGACCATGGAAGGGAGATAACTGTCTACCTCGTTTGTTTCGTTTAAGAACGCTTCAAAGCTTATTTTATGCCTATTATTACTCGTCGGACTAATTTTATATAGGGCACCTACTGCGGTTACAAATTAGATATCAACATTTTTCATGTTGATATACGATAGTGTCTTTACTATTTTTATTGTCATAAAGGTAGTACTCGAGAGGCAGAGAAGCGACTAAGTTTATTGCGCTATCGTATTCATTTAAATTCGTTATTAGTGTGTTCTTAGCTGAAATTTCGACTTTCGGCACAAACACATGGCCTTTCTGACTGATTAAAAAATTACGTCTAATGTGTCCATCAACTGCGCCTACGCGGTTGGGATTGGTTACCTGAGCTACCGTATTGTTTTGATACAATACATACTCACAATAGCCTAAGGCATAAACAAAACGGCTATTGTGTTAAGGGCAACTGTTTTATGGGAAATAAGTGCTTCTTTGTGTAGTTAAAACATGTGCCCAATCAACATCATTGGGTTTTACGCCGAATATGCCCGCCGTGGATAGGTAAGATCCCTTTTTTGCCATTTTCACCTTGTTCATCGAAACTAGTGAGATATAAATATCCATCATCAGTTTGGTAGAATTTACTATGTTTTTTATCTTGAAATATAGCGTCTGTATATAAGCTTACTTTTTTCAGTTGGCTGATGGCGTCAGTCTGCTTAATTAGACTATTATTATATAGAGAATACTGGTGTGAACATCCATATCAGCGTTTTTGAATAGGTGGAACACCAAAGTAAACACACCCAAAATCATCCCTAACTGAGGACCTCTGGGCAGAGAATCTTCTGAAATAATAGGAAATTCAAGCTAAGTCACATTAAGCGGTTTAAAGTGTCTTCAGCTTACAATATTAAGATAAGAACCCAAACTTTAATTTAAAGTAAAGTGCGCCTAAGAATATCTTTTTTTTGTTCAACGGACTGTTCACACCCAAACAAAATAATAATTAAAAAAGCACAATATAAGTATTGTAAAATAACTTAAAAATCTACAGCTATCCTTAAGAATGGTTACCTTAGTTAGCTTCCGCAGGGCACACCAATGCTACCGGCAGTGTGAATTTCATATAAATAAAAGCTATTTTGCAGCATAAGATTAAGGTAGTTTCATTTGTCTATTAAAAATCTAATGTGATTACTATATGCCATACTCATTGTGCCACTAAATTCTTCGAGTTTTACCCGACTGCGTAAATAACAAGTTTCACCATCTTTACCCGCTTGGTTAATAGGAATTAGAGCTGCTGCATTATTATCAAAACTTTTTACCTTAAGTGGGTCGAGTACCTGGGGTTCTCCTGTTACACAATTAGTGATCAACTCAACTTCCAAAGGTAAGCCAATAAAATCAGCCTCTCGTAAAAGTTCGATATCTATCAATGCAATACTTCCCTCGTCAATGTTTGCCACTTCTCCCGGTGAAAGCCTAAGCTGTTGTTCAGATACCTCAGCAACTAATTTAAATTGTGACAAAAACTTACCATGGCTGGCCCAGAAAGTGCCTTTTTTTAAGGCACGCATTAACCCCACATAGGTTTTCTCGGGCGCTGACACATGTATTCTGGAAAAGCTACAAGGCGGGTAATCCATTTTTTCGTTATGATAATCTGAGGATGCAATGGCTCCCCATATGTCATAGCCTTCATCTAATAATTGGTCTAATGTCGAACCTACGTTGGCTATAGCGGGATCCCATCTATCAACAGTCTTAAAAAAGGCCCGATAACTTCCTATATCTGTTGATTTTTGATGTCCGGGCGCCCCAGATATCGCCATAATATTTTGTTTGTTAGCATTCCAGTTTTTGATATCAGATAGATTTTCGTCTGCTGTCACGTCTTTTCTACTGGGATGATTATAGATTGCGATCGAATGATTAAACTCGTCATCACTTTTGAAAATGTTATCAAAAATAAACCTGTCTCTTATTGATTCTGGTAAATCGTAACTTTTATTAAGTTTAATAAACACTTCGGGTAATACCGACAATTCGAATTCTGGTGTGGTGATTATATTGACATGTTCTCTTTGTTCATAACCCGGCATACCTAACTCAACACCATTTAAGATGAGTAAATTAGGGTATTGAATTCGTAACTGGTTAACTTTTGCCACTTTATCGAGATTGAATGAACTTAGGCGGTCGGTATGATCAGTAATAGCCAATGCATCACACCCATTGCTATATGCCAGCTCTGTTAGTTCACTTAAGGTTAGATTGCCATCAGAGTATTGTGTGTGTGTATGATGGTCAAAAATAATATTTGCATTATAACTTGCCCATGAAATCGAATTCTCTTTGGGGTTACTTTGATTATTCAATACAAAAATAAGCCCAACAGTACCCATGATGAAAACAGCACCAGCACCGATTTTGTAGGTGCTGAGTCTAGTCCTTTTAGAGCAACTAATTTGCGAGGTTGCTTGTTTAATTGGTATATCTGTCACAATTAATCTTTCCTTAGTGAACATTTTCATTATCAGAACTTCAAAATATTTATATGACAAATGTGCAAGCAATAATGTCAAAATCATTGATGATAAACCGTATAAAACCACATTGTTTGTGACACTAAAGCCAGCCAGATCAAAGGCCATCTTAGTCGCTTTGAGTAGGGGATAATGAAATAGGTACACTCCATAAGAGATGATGCCTACCCATCTCAAAATTGACAGATCTAATAACCGTTTTGCGAACACTGAGTTAGGCGCAGTAACTAATATCACACCCAATAGAAGTGGAACAAGGGGAAAGTTGTAACGCCCGAAGTTAAGCTGAAATAGTTCGTCTAAAGGCGTTGATAAAATGACTGCCACACTTACAGAGGCTAACCAAAAAAGTGCTTCGCATAATATTGGCTTTTGTTTTCCTGAGTCACGGTAGGTAAGAAATAAACTCGCAGCTACAACTCCAATTAAAAAGTGTGGTAGATGGGCCATAGTTGAATACTTTAATGCTGCGCCATTAACCGATATTAATTCAATTCCAAAAGGCCAAATAAGCGGAATTCTGATTGGCCAGTCATTCCACTCACCTAGCCAGTTCATTAGTAACCAATAAAATATATAAATGACAGGGACAAGAACAATAAATACTAAGGTGCCACTTTTACGATTAAGTTTTTTAATTGAGACAAAAAACAGCGGTAACAAAATATAAAACTGCATTTCAACTGCTAATGACCAAAATGGAGGGTTAAGACTCATTACTTGGTCATCTTTCAAATTGTGCAAGAAAAATAAATGACTCAATATATTGTTGAAATTGACTTCAGCTCCTTTAAATCCTTTTAGGGCCATCAACAAAATAAAGCAAAAATAGAATAAAGGAATAATACGGATAGCACGCTTTAGAAAGTAATGCTTAATGTTGGGTAAGTTATGCTCTTGATTGGCCTGCCAAAAAGGGATTGATAACAAAAAACCACTTAATGCAAAAAACAAGGCTACACCAGTGTTGCCATTGACCATCCATCGTTCAAGATCAAAAGGCCCTAGTACCCCACCAATATTAGTAAATTGTTGAAAATGTACTATAAATACCGATAATGCAGCGAGGGCCCTAAGGCCATCAAGGCTGGCAATATCACGTTGATTGATACCAACCATTTTGCTCTGCAAAAGATTGGCATTTGAGGCTATAGTATCTTTAAGGTTGATCTGGGAGGTATTTTGTCCATCTGTGTCAGATTTAATTAAGCAAAGTGAAAGGATGTAACCACCCAATAACACGAGAATTGCATCAGTGATTTCGGCGACGGAATTGGTAAAAAAACGTTGGGAATATTCACCAACAAAAATAATTATGGCAACTGTAATAGTCGATAACCTTAGCTTATTAGTCACTAAATACATTAACCAGACTGCGCAAATATAGAACAACATTTTTTTACTCATAGCGATGATATTCAGCAAAATGTTGCCATTGAGAGAGCCTGAAAATGGTAGCCAATGAAAATCCGTAGGGAAGGGTTTTAACTCAAATGGATATAAGCCATTGAGAACAATAGTTAATACTAATGCTAATAACAAAATTTGCTTATTAACTAATAGCCTCAAACTTATCCATATAATAAGAGCAACAGAGGCTCCAAAAAACTGTGAAATATTAATATTATTATTAATAATTAAGAACTTAATACTAAGCACAGCGAACACTATT
>JBLIBL010000114.1:0-10264 GCA_047633355.1 Polaribacter sp. | reverse complement strand
GTATATTGGGCATTCTGGTAAAAATATTTCTCTAACTAAAAGAGGTCCTGTTGCAATTTGAAATATTGAAACTCGTTGCCAAAGTGGAAAATTATCACTTATTTTAAATTTTCGCAATATATGACTTTTGGCATCAATTAAATTAACTTGCATTGATTGGCGTTTTGCAAAATTACCATGAAATAAAAGTGTACCAAGTGGAGTGTTATTAAGGTGTGCGAGTCTTTTAGAGCTTTTTCTTAAGGTTGCAACGGGAATTACGCTTCTTGCGAACATCCAATTGACGTGTCCATCACCCATTAATATTTCTCTTACGTGTGTATACTCTCTTGATTTAATTGATAATTCTTGTTTTTCAAGATCATCAGCGAACGCCTTTTTTTGCATTAAACAGGTTAGCTTTGGCTCACACCCCATCAACCGTTTTATGTGCTGAGTAAGGCTACCTTTTTCTGTTAAAAGAGATTGAAAGCATTGATTCAAAAGAAGGCTCTTAATATAAAGACGACGGCACGATATAAGTAGAAGGCAGTATAGCAAATCGCGCTCTATAAACTAGTGAAAATTTAATGCGAAATGGACTTGTATTTATGCTTTATATCCCCTATAAATGCGTCCTTATAAAGAATAATAATTTGTTAAGAGATTTTGAACATGAAAAAATGGGAATGTATTGTTTGTGGCTGGATTTATGAAGAAGAAAAAGGTTGGCCTGAAGATGGAATAGCACCAGGAACTGCTTGGGCGGATGTGCCTGATGATTGGCTGTGTCCTGATTGCGGTGTAGGCAAAGAAGATTTTGAAATGGTCGAAATATAGCCTTTCGTATAAATCTTCTCCTAGCTCTGAGAATAAATGGGGTCGGAGTCACTGAAAATTGAACTCGAAAATAGTTGATTAAAATAGAGATCAATTTGTTCAATTGGACTTAATGCGATAAGTGACTCCGACCCCTGAGCTATGCGACCCCTGAGCTATGAATGAATGATAAAAATTTGAGAATATAAATATGAGTAATGCAGAGAAAACACTATCTAGCAAAGTCTTAGCGGTTAATGATGATTTGCCGATCAAAACGGATTTACCCGTACATAGCGGTAAAGTTCGTTCTGTATATTGGCTTTCAGATGCTGATAGTCAGCGATTGATTGAAGAAAAAGGTTACGATGTAGCCGATGGATCGCCACTGGCAATTATGGTGATCAGTGATAGAATTTCTGCATTTGATTGTATTTGGCATGGAGAAGGAGAGTTGAACGGCGTTCCAGGTAAAGGTGCTGCTTTAAATGCGATCTCAAACCATTGGTTTGGATTATTTAAAGAGCAAGGCCTAGCGGATAGTCATATTTTAGATATCCCACATCCGCTTGTTTGGATAGTTCAAAAAGCAAAACCAGTAATGATAGAAGCAATTTGCCGACAATACATTACTGGCTCAATGTGGAGAGCTTATGAAAAAGGAGAAAGAGAATTCTGTGGAATTTCGATTGCAGAAGGATTAAAGAAAGACCAGAAATTGCCAAACCTATTAATGACACCTTCGACAAAAGGAATCTTAAAAAATATTCCAGGTGTTCCAGAAGCCGATGATGTCAATATCACTCGACAAAATATTGAAGATAACTACCAAGCGTTTAATTTTGCATCAAAAAATGATATTGCTTACTATGAAAAACTGCTAAAGGAAGGATTCGATTTAATTAGTCAGAGTTTGTCGGACATCGATCAAATTTTTGTCGATACCAAATTTGAATTCGGTTATGTTAAAGATAAAGAAGGCAACTCAAAATTAATTTACATGGATGAAGTGGGGACACCTGATTCCTCAAGAATTTGGGATGGACCGTCTTACCGTGATGGTAAAATTAAAGAAAATTCAAAAGAAGATTTCCGTCAATTATTACTTAATCATTTTCCTGAACCTGATATTTTATTGAATAAAAATAGAATGCCTGAAAGACAAGCACTGGCAAGAGATAATGATTTGCCGGAAGAAGTATTAATGAAAATATCTAGTACTTATGTTGGAATTGCTGAAAAAATTATTGGTAAAAAAATTGTAATCTCTAATAATCCAAAGCAGGAAATTATAGATATTTTAAGAGATGAATATCAGTTGATTACAGATTGATTATTTTTTAAATACGTTAGATTGCGATTAGCTTTTAAGCCTAAACGCAATTTTAATCACTGAACCATCGACTCATTGCTTTTCTATAGCGCAAGATGACACAGCGAACTCTTATCCAAACATTCAAAAGAAATAGTGCTTTCTACTCTGAAGGAATGGTCATTTCGCCAGAATCTGGTGAAATGATCAACGGCGAGCAAAAATTCGTATATCGCCTAATAATATGCGTGTTTTGGTAACTTTACTAAAACAACCACAGCAAGTGGTTAGTCGCTCTGAATTATTTGATTCTGTTTGGAAAAATCAAATCGTTAGCGATGATACGCTAACTTGCTGTATCTCGGATCTTAAAACCAGTAGATTTATCATATCCTCAATCGATTAAACTAGTATACAGCCTAATAAGCCGTCAAAACTGGTGGTCTTTAATTCTCCTGTTCTTATCTAGCCGGATAAGCTAGATAAAGACTGGATAGCAAATCTAGAAAGAAATTTCATAACAAGACAAATTTTAGTTTGTGATAGTTCTTGAGTTAGAATGAGTATATAATACGCGCCCTCAGAGCTAGGTGAATTTACCTAGCACGACAGAATTCTACTAACTTATTGATTTATAGATAATTAACTAAATATTTTTGGAGTAAAAAATGGCGATCGAACGTACTTTTTCAATTGTAAAACCTGACGCAGTAGCAAAAAATCACATTGGAGCTATCTATGCTCGTTTTGAAAGTGCTGGATTAAAGATTGTTGCTAGCAAAATGATGCAATTGAGCCAAGAAAAAGCAGAAGGTTTTTATGCTGAACATAAAGAGCGTCCTTTCTTCAATGCTTTAGTTTCGTTCATGACATCAGGACCCGTAATGGTTCAGGTTTTAGAAGGCGAAGATGCAATCAAGGCAAATCGTGAAATCATGGGTGCTACAAATCCAGCTGAAGCAGCTCGTGGAACATTACGCGCTGATTTTGCTGAATCAATTGATGAAAATGCTGCTCATGGTTCAGATGCTCCAGAATCAGCTGCTCGTGAAATTGCTTATTTCTTCTCAGAAGATGAAATTTGTAAAAGACTTAGATAGATAATTTACTTTCTGGTTTAGAGCTAAACGGGGTCGGAGTCGCTCTCAAATTTAATTTAGATCGTACAATAAAGTTGTGTTCAATTGATATAAAATCGATCAATAAAGAGCGACTCCGACCCGAGACAATTCGAAAATTAACGTAAAAAGGTATTCTAATGAGTAAGCGTAATCTGCTCGACCTGACACGCGATGAAATGGTTTCTTTTTTTAAAGAGATAGACGAAAAACCATTTAGAGCACCTCAAGTCTTTAAATGGCTACATCAATTTGTTGCTGATGACTTTGACCAGATGACTAACATCTCTAAATCTTTGAAAGAAAAACTTAAAGATGTCTGCGAGATTCGTGGTCCTGAAATCATCACCGAGCAACTATCTAATGACGGCACCATTAAGTGGGCGTTAAAGACAGAAGATGGACAAGCCATAGAAACTGTTTTTATACCCGATGGAGAGCGAGGAACACTTTGCATTTCATCTCAAGTGGGCTGTTTGCTTGATTGTTCATTTTGTTCAACGGCTCAACAAGGGTTTAATCGTAATCTTTCTACCGCAGAGATTGTTGGTCAAGTCTGGTTAGCTGCAAGGCGAATTGGCGCGCTCCGTACAACAGGTAAAAGACGGATCAGTAATGTGGTTTTCATGGGAATGGGCGAGCCATTGCTCAACTTTGATGCGGTTGTAAACTCCTGTAATATCTTATTAGATGATTTTGGATATGGACTTTCTAAGCGCAGAGTGACCATCAGCACGTCTGGGGTTGTACCGGGGCTTGATAAATTGATTGAAAAAGCTGATGTTGCTTTGGCTTTGTCTCTCCACGCCGCTAATAATGAATTACGCAATGAACTAGTTCCCGTCAATAAAAAATACCCTATTGAAGTATTGTTACCATCGGTTAAACGATACCTTGACGATTCCAGTGCTAGTAAAAAAGTCACAATAGAATACGTGATGTTAAGAGGTGTTAATGATACGCCTTCTCACGCCAGAGAAATGGCTCGACTGCTTAAAGAGCTCCCATGTAAAATTAATCTAATTCCATTTAATCCATTCCCCAAAAACAAATATAAAACGTCCCATTCGTCTGATATTTCAAAATTTGCTGATATATTAGTTAAAAAAGGCTTTGTTGTTGTAACTCGACGGACGAGAGGCGACGATATTGATGCCGCTTGTGGTCAATTAGTCGGTGAAGTGAATGATAGAACGCGACGAGAAGAGCGTAAAAAACAAAAAGAACAACGAATAGCCATAAAAAACTTGAGCTAATTTACAAATTTCGACCTAAAAAATAGCCAACAGATGAGGCACCGCGGGGTCTATCTGCGCTTGATCATCTGTAATCGGATAAAAAAATTAGATTTCGGTAACTTATGCTATGATTGCGACACGCGATAACAGGCTTACACCCCCCCAATATTAAAGCACGCCTAGGACTCTTATAAAATGACAGTCAAAATTTTTAGCATTCTTATTATTTTTTCATTGTTATCAGCTTGCCAAACCTCTTCAACAACTCTAACTCGCTCATCGAATGCTGGAAGCTCCTCTAGTGTAAGCGGTGATTTTAGCAGAGAAAAAGCAGCTAAAATTAGACTAGGTGCCGGGCTGCAATATTTACAAGCGGGAAGTCTTAAAAATGCTAAAAGACATTTAGATAAAGCATTAGAGTTCGGTGCGGATTCTGGAGCGGTTCACTTCGCGTTAGCTTATTACTTTGAACAAGTGAAAGAATATAAAAAAGCAAAAAAATCCTATAAAAAATCCTTAAAGATAGAACCCAAAAATCCTGACTTCTTAAATGGTTATGCATCATACCTTTGTGGACAAAAAGACTTCGTAAAGGCGGATGAATATTATAAGAAAGCGATCAATGTACCGGTTTATCCTGAAATTGCATCGGCGTATTTAAATGCTGGTGTTTGTGCTATGCGAAGTGAACAGTTTGAAGTTGCAAGTGAGTACTTTAGAAAAGCGCTCAACCGTAATAGTCAATTATCTCAAGCGCTATTGGAAATGGCCAAGCTTCAATATATGAGTAAAGATTATGAACGATCCGCAACTTATCTTGAACGATTCGAATCACTGGTATCAAATCCAAGATCCGACGCCTTATGGTTGGGTTTGAAAATTGCCTATTTCCAGAAAGATAAAGATGCGAAGGCAAGTTATGCCAATAAGTTAGAACAATTATTTCCTGACTCAAATGAAACAGCAGAATATTTAGATAATAAAACAACATGGATGTAATTAGAGAATTCCCAAACCTAACAAAAATAATAAATAGCGTGCAGCCATGAGCGAAAAAGAAAAACAATCTAAAACGAAACAAAATCAAGGTAGCACTCTTGATAGCAAAACCGATTTGGATATGAGTGAAAATATTGGCGCTTTGCTCGTTGAAGCAAGAAAAAACCTTGATTTATCTATTTCGGATATCGCAACGCAATTAAATTTGTCTAAGCAGATTATCAATCAACTTGAAAATAATCAATTCTCAGGAAATTTACCACTCGCTTTTGTGAGAGGTTATGTGATTTCTTATGCAACCAAAGTTGGTCTAGACGCAAGCATGATAAAAAAGGCGTTTGATAGTCAAATGGGTGAAGAACCTGTTTCACTCAAACGGGTTGAATCATTATCTGTTTTTGAAAAAAATAGAAAAAAACTCAATAGTAACAGTACATCGATTAAACTAATTTCACTTTTAATTATCCTTGTCGTTATTTTTTTTGCAGGAAAAGCTGGTTGGAATAAATATAAGTCTGTAAGTACTTCTGATAATATTCAATTAGGTATTAATGCTGAGGCTAATAGTGTCGCTTCAAATGAAGTCTTGCTCGACAAACAGACTGATGATGATGAGAATTTTTTAGTTAAGGAGAGTGATGTTTCTAGTGTAAACTATGTCAGTGATAATGAGAGCGCTAGTGAAGTTGAACAAGCTAGTTCATTCATCAATAGTAATGAAAAACTATCACTAGAAAAGAATGAGTCAACTTTATCAGTTGAAGAACCGTTGAACTCTAATTCTTCAGAAGTATCTAAGCGCCATCAGCAAGATGATGATATTTCAGAGTTATTCGCACCATTAGAAAGTATAATGTTGAGTTTTAGCGCGGATTGTTGGGTACAAATAATTGATGCATCAAGTAATGAGTTGGCTTTTGGAATTAAAAATGCTGGTAAAGTGATGAACTTGCAAGGTATTCCTCCTATCTCAGTGATTCTTGGGGATCCATCGGTAGTTGAGCTAATTTATAAAGACGATGATATTGACTTGAGTCAATATCGCGCTAAACGCAGAGTGAAAATTACACTTAAATAATTAATCACTATTTTATTCCGATCTTATTATGCCAAAATAGTTTAATCAAAAGAGAGTTTTTATCTATGAAAGGTGAATCTTGGATTGTACGTCGTAAGAGTCGTCAGATAATGGTTGGTAATGTGCCAATCGGCGGTGACGCACCAATAGCTGTTCAAAGTATGACCAACACTGATACCTGTGATGTCGAAGCAACTCTCGCGCAGATCAAGCAAGTAGAAGATGCCGGTGCAGACTTGGTCAGAATTTCTGTCCCTACGATGGAAGCAGCGGAAGCTTTTAGAAAAATAAAATTGCGTGCAAATATACCACTTGTGGCAGATATACACTTTGATCATAAAATCGCATTAAAAGTTGCTGATTATGGTGTCGACTGTTTAAGAATTAATCCCGGAAATATAGGCAAAGAAGACAGGGTTCGCGCTGTCATTGAAAAAGCTAGAGACAACAATATACCAATCAGAATTGGCGTAAATGCCGGTTCACTCGAAAAAGATTTACAAGTTAAATACGGTGAGCCAACACCCGAAGCTTTAGTTGAGTCGGCATTTAGACATATTGATATCCTAGATAAATATGATTTTCAGAATTATAAAATTAGTTTAAAAGCATCTGATGTTTTTATGACGGTTTCAGCTTATAGAATACTGGCTAGCCAAATTGATCAACCTCTTCATTTAGGGATTACTGAAGCCGGTGGTTTACGAGCAGGTGCCGTCAAGTCGTCGGTTGGTTTAGGATTACTTCTTTCCGAAGGCATCGGTGATACTATTCGTATTTCATTAGCCGCTGACCCTGTTGAAGAAATTAAAGTCGGTTATGATATTTTAAAGTCATTAAGATTACGTCAACGTGGAATTAACTTTATAGCTTGTCCCTCATGTTCTCGACAAAATTTTGATGTGATAAAAACAGTTAATGAATTAGAAATGCGACTAGAAGATGTTAGAGAGGCAATGGATGTCGCAATTATTGGCTGTGTTGTTAATGGTCCAGGCGAAGCAAAAGAATCTGATATTGGGTTAACAGGTGGGTCTAAAGGAAGCTTGCTTTATCAAGATGGTGAAAAGAGTCATAAGATAGATAATTCTGAACTTGTGGATTCGATTGAAAAAACCGTTAGGGAAAAATTAGCTGCGAGAGAGAAATCAATTTCAGATAAAAGTAAAGGAGAAGGAATTATTAAAATAGGCGCATAAGTTTTGCTTTAAAGGTTGCTCTTTTTCAATTTGAAAATAAACTCCGCGCCGCCTAGCTTTGATTGTTGTACTAAAATGATACCTTTATGCAGGTCTGCAATACGCTTTACTAATCCTAATCCGAAACCTGTAGTTTTTTCATTGCTAGGTATCTGATAATAGGCGTCAAATATATTTCCTAGTTGGTTCTTTTGAATCATATTACCATCGTTCGAAACGCTTATTTGGTATCCATTTTTACTTTCCTTCAGGGATACTTCGATACTTTAGACTAAAACAGAAGACTAAAACAGACACGCAGGTTTGTCTTAATTCCTTAATGAATCACTAAAAAATCAATAAATCAAAAGACGTTTAATGTTTATTCAGAACAGCAAATTGGAAATAAGCGTTTTATCGACTTTCACGATTGATTCAAACGTTTTAACTATTAGATAAACAGAACAATCCTTACCTTGTAAAAAAGTATCGGCTTATTTGACGTTTTAAAAACTCTAAGCTTTTAAATACATCAATCGCGATCGCGTCACCCCTTTGATCCATATTTTATGAAGTGATTCGGCTTTCTTTTTGATATTGGATAAACAACCAATCGAATGAGGTGAGTCTTTGTTGAAATGGTTAATTTGGGATAACCAATTATTGGGCTGTAAGTTCATTGTTGAAAGTAAGGTGTTGATTAAAGCGGGCATTGACGCTTTAGCTGGATGAACAGTTGATTTTCCCGCCCATTCAATTAGTTGAATATATTCAGAGAGATTGATATTGAGCCGTTGGGTACTAACACCGCCGGCGATTGCTTTAATGGGGCGTGTTAAATCACTTTGAGAATTATGTAATTCATCTAATCTTTTCTTAATTGAAGTATAAAGTGAATGTTGTAATTCCTTAACAATACCCGCTCGAATTGGATTTAAATCCACATAAGCCATACAGGACAGTACGGCACTTTCATCTAATAAAGCAACGGAAGTAATACGTGACTTATTTACATGGAAGTAATGTATGCCGTTTTTGCAGGACGCAAAAAACGGTCCCAAAAGCGACCGCTAGCGTTATCTTCTACATTACTAGTTTTCGCTAAGGGTTCATTTAAACGACTCATAAACCAAGAAAGGCTCCCAAGCCGTTGTCTGTATTTTTTAAGCTTATTTTTATCTGCCATGATGGCTTGTTTTTTAAGTTCTCGTTGCTGTTCAAGCCCTGGATTATCTAGTCTGCAGGGATAAGCCATCAACCACCTCTCTGCCACCTCAGAATCAAACCATTGCAAAGGAGCAAGCGGATCAATAGAGAGCACAAAATGATAATGATTGGACATTACAGCATAAGCAAACAGCCCTACCGAAAATAGGGATGCTAAGGCTAACATTCTGTTTTCTAGCCATTCTTTACGATGGTCGCAATTATGACCAGTTAAGGGATCGTCACCACACAAAAAAGCCCGACGGACACAACGTGAAATACAATGATAAAAACCGAGAGTTGAATCATCGACTAGATATTTTCTTGGAATAGCCATTTGTCAGTCCATTGAAAATTGAAGAAGGCCATTATCTAACCATTCGAAAGCAAATATAAGAGGCAAAATGAGAATTGTTTGATGGTTTAGTCTGAATATTGTGTGGGAGATTGGCTATAATCGGGGTGTCTATTATTGTTTAATCGGGGTGTCTATTATTGTTTATTATTGTTTTTATTTTTAACTCTTGGGAAACACTGCTCAATTATCTGTTAGAGCCTAAAGAAGAAAAAAAGATCGGTTTCAAAAAATCATAAAGTCAGGATTTTGAAAGAGTGGCACTTGATTGTGTAGCTCGATCAGTGCCTGATATTTAAGTTTAAAAGAGTGAGGTTTATGAAAACTACGATAGATTAACTTAAAAAATGGAAATAGTGACATTTTGTTATGTTAATCTTATTTGATCGAGAACTGCTGTTGGACAAGGCTATTAATTGACTATGTTATATATAGTTGTTATGGTTAAATTTCATCCATCGGAGTAGTAGGATGTAAATTCTATAATTTTAGTAATTAAAAAAGGAAATTCTAATGAAAAAAATAAAAACTCTATTAGTAACGCTCACCATGCTAATTTCAATTCCATTCTATGCATCTGCTGACCATCTCGACGTAATACAGGTGGAGTTGAAAGAAGGCTGTGATTTCAATAAATATCTAGCTATAGCAAAAGACTTCAATAAAAAATGGGCAAAGGACTACGATTATAAAGCGGAAATATTGATGCCGATGCAGAGCAATGACCTGAAATCTTTATTCTGGGTTGGCCGGTCCTCTGGCGCGGTCGCATTTGGTAAAACCTGGGAGGCTTGGGTAAGTGATCTAGGCAAATCGGGTTCGGTAGCCGCTAAAATAAGTGCACGCTTTGCTAAGTGTGGCAATAATATGTCGCGCCGAAGCTACGGCGCCTACTAAAAACATGTTGCTTGCAGGCGTTTTCGGACGGCTGCTATAGCTTCTGTATATTTTTAAAAGTAAATTCCTCAGTTATTCATACTAC
>JBLIBL010000113.1:0-10320 GCA_047633355.1 Polaribacter sp. | reverse complement strand
CAATAAGTCTCGTGTCCCCAGAATACCCCTAATGGCCAGCCTGATCATACGCTTGAAGCACTAAGTTATGTTTATGCGTTTAAAGATGCTTTCAGTTATTTTTCTTATGCTCCTATTTTTATTGCGGTTTATCAATGATGATGTGTTTTAATTTTATAAATGGTATAAGACGTTATTATTCAAGACATAAATAACTTCTTCTATAAATCATTTTTTCTTTATAAGTGATCCAAAACAAGGCATTTATACGTAAGCTATATAGGAGGTTTAAAAGATATTTTTGATGATAACTACTAAACATACTTTAAAACTAAGCAATCAAATTGATGAATGAGATGTAAAATATGAGTTACTATAAAGCGCCTTTAGAAAATATGAATTTTCTACTTTTTGATACCCTGAAAGCAAATTGTCTGTCAGACTGTGAAAGCTTCCAAGACGCGACTGAAGATTTATTAAAAGCAGTAATGGAGGAAGCTGCAAAGCTGTCAGAAAACATACTGCTGCCTGTCAATACTTCTGGCGACCAAGAGGGCTGCGTATATGACCCGGAAACCCAATCGGTCAAAACGCCTTCAGGGTTTAAGGAAGCCTATAAACATTATATGCAAGGAGGCTGGAGTGGGTTATCTGCACCAACAGAGTTTGGAGGGCAGGGCTTACCACATTTACTAAAAATGATCGTGGATGAAATGGTTTGTTCTAGCAACTTATCTTTCGGAATGTATCCAGGTCTTTCTCATGGCGCCATAGATTGTCTAAGTCAGCATGGTAGTGAGCAACTTCAGAATGCTTACCTACCAAAATTAGTCGCAGGTGAATGGACAGGTACTATGTGCCTGACCGAACCACAATGCGGAACAGACCTTGGGCTGATAAGTAGCAAGGCGATAGCAGATAATAATGGTAGTTACGACATTACAGGTACAAAAATCTGGATCACCGGTGGCGAAAATGATCTTGTAAAAAACATAATTCATTTAGTGCTCGCAAAGTTACCTGATGCACCGGCCGGAAGCCGAGGTATTTCTTTATTCTTAGTACCCAAAATATTAGAAGACGGTAGCCGTAACTCTGTCTTCTGTGGTGGTCTAGAGCATAAGATGGGCATTAATGGATCAGCTACCTGTGTTATGAATTTTGATGGAGCTAAAGGCTGGCTTATTGGTGAGCCAAACCAAGGACTTAAGTGCATGTTCACGATGATGAATGCTGCTAGAATTATGGTGGGCTTACAAGGTTTAGGCTTGGCCGAAACTGGGTATCAGGTGTCACTTGGTTTTGCTAAAGAGCGCTTACAGAGCAGGTCATTGGCAGGGGCGGTCGAGCCAGAAAAAAAAGCAGATCCGATTATTGTTCACCCTGATGTGCGCAGAATGTTATTACGCCAAAAAACTATTATTGAAGGTTCAAGAGCTATGGCTTATTGGACCGGGATGCACCTTGACTTGAGTCATGGGCATGATGATAGCAAGCAACGTCAGCATTCCGATGACATTGTTCAAATAATGACACCTATTGTTAAGTCTTTTTTGACCGACGAGGGGTTTCATTGTATTGATCAAGCCATACAGACAATGGGCGGTGCTGGTTTTACTCAAGACTGGCCTGTTGAGCAGCTGTTACGCGATGGTCGAATCTCTCGTATTTATGAAGGAACAAATGGCATTCAGGCGCTAGACTTAGTTGGCAGAAAACTCACAATGCATAATGGTCGCCTAACGGTCACATACCTCTCTGAAATGAAAAAAATATTGGCTGGCTTGGATAATGAAGAACACATCACCATTGCGAGTAGCTTTATTGACATTCTTGAAAAATCGGTCGGTGTTGTTATGCAGAATACTGCTAAAGATGCATTAGAAGCTGCATCCGTTGCCACACCATTACTCAGAATGTTTGCGTTGACAACTTTAGCTGTTTTTTGGGCAAAAATGGCTCATCAATCGGAAGATAAAACGACAGTAGATAACTATAGTAAAGTGTTTTTATTAAGTAAACGCAAGACAGCTGCACATTATTTTAGACTATTTAAACCAGAAATGGTTGCTCTGAGTGAAGAGGTGAAAGCTGGTAAAGAATCAATCATGGCGTTTAGTCAAGACGAGTTCTAACAAGTATAACCATGCTCTAATTAGCGTCAGCTCCAGAACGCAGTAAGTTAAATTATTGTAGTGATCTTGGCACTCAATAGTTTTCATAATTTAGTCTGGAGTTTTAACTTAATTGAGCTAGGGAGGCTTCCAAAATTGGAACTTGAACACACAAAATTAAGCGGGAAATAGAGTAGTTAAAATGTTGAGTGGAGTGAAAATAACCAACTGCATTTTCGCGCTTGTAAAGAAGGAGTCATGTGTATTGTAATGTACAAAGAAGGGGGTGATGTATGAAGATATTGCACGATTTTATGGCAAAGCAAATCTATTAGGTATTTTAGGCGATAAAGTATTTTGGTACTAGCTACAAGGTAATAGCTGACTATTTCAACCTTACCCAAAAAGGAAGCATTTGTTACCTACTTGCTCGAATCAAGCAAGCAATAGAGCAAGGTGAATGGAAAAAAAAGATTGGAATAATAGAAAAAGCAAAAAAATATACATGACTCCTTTTTCTTGACCCCCTTTTTTCGACTGACAAATTTAACGCCTAAGGGGGAAATAGCATTTTAACATTTTGCTTCTGATTGACTAACTATCTGCAGTTTTCATGTTTTTTCAGAAGAGAGTTCCGACTTTAAATAACTCAAATTGGCTAGTGTTATTTCATTTTTGTCTAATGTAGTAGCGGTTTCAAGGTCATTTGAAGCACCCATTATATCACCGAGTTTGAACCTAACAATTCCTCGATTACTATAAGCAATTGATGTTAAGTATTGGTAGTTGCTTCTTGAACGATTCTTGTATTCGTCGATCGCTTTTGTGCAGAACACATTAGCGAGTTCAAGATCATTGTTCATAAACTTAGCAGCGCACATTCCCGTTGCAATATCAAAGGCTGTACGTTTATTAATACGCGCGTTCTCCAATTTATGCAGGCCTTTTTCGTAGTTCCCTATTAATATTTCTTTTGACCCTATTGCATGTTCAATTACAACGAATTTGAAATTTGATGGTTTTGTTTCTGCATTACAGGTAAGGCTAATCGATAATGCGGCCACTAAAATTGCAATTTCTTTGATATGTGATTTCATTTTTCTTCCTCGTTATATTAGGTGATTGTCTAAGTTGACGAGTTAAATTTAATACTAATTGAGCACCGCGACAAACGATAAAATTCTCACTAACGGTTGAAATAAATTCATCCGTAATTCTCATAGGTCTTTTTCACCCAGTCCACAAACGTCAAAATGGCATGCTGATGCTGAATCTCTTCATTTTGAATTAAAAAATATTGATCATTGGTTACTAAATCATCATCAAACAGTCTAAAAAGCAATTCATCTTCAAACCAAGAGGTACTAATTGGCATTGGAATTAGAGCTATCCCCATTCCCTTTTGCGCAGCTCTTGCAATAGAAAACATTGAATCCAATTGAATGATTTGTGACGGGTCAAAATTGTCAATCAGAGCTCTGTCGGCCCATTGATGCCAGGCCCAAGGTCGTGCTTGGTGAACAATGAGGGGTACTGATTGAAGTGCTTCATGGCCTCTTTGCAACCATTTATCGCGGATCACTTGATTACATGCTGGTACATAACGAAGTGGAAAAAGGTTATGAACCACGTTTGCAGGGGGAACTCCGTTGGATAAAATTATGCACAAATCACTTGGTTTGGTGGCGTCTTGATCCGATTTAACTGTCTCTAATTGAAGGTTGATTTCGGTATTAAGTTCAGACCACTCACTTAAACGTGGAACAAATAATTCGCTAGCGAAGAATTCGGGCATGCTAATAGTTAGAGTGATATTTTCTTTTTTTTGGCTAAACTCATTAACGGTTTCCTCAAGTTCCGAGACGATAGGCCAAATAGACTTATAGAATTGTTTACCTACTTGGGTGAGTGCTATAGAGCGAGTTTGACGTTCAAACAAAGTAATGCCTAGCTGCCCTTCTAACTGCTTCACCTGATGGCTAATTGCAGAAGGTGTTAGATAAAGATGGGCTGCTGCTTTTTTAAAACTAAGGCATTGAGCCGCGACACAAAATGCTCGTAACCCGCGAATGGGAGATAAAACACTCATTGGAATATTCCATAAAATTAAGATAACCTGATTGAACAAGCAATATTAATGCCGCTTTCAATCTAATTGAATTACGCAATTTATATTATTTAACGTCTAAAATGGTGATATTAGATTAATTAATTAGAAAACTGCACCAAAAAGGTTATAAAAAAGTTAAATAATGAAAGGCGGCACTTCATTATCAAAATAGCCCTTACGGTTTATTAGAAAGACCCAGTAATTTCCTAGTCTGTTTAGGATACGCTCCATTCGTATTTAACCATATCTGCGAAAAATATTTTCCAAATTCAAGATCATCTATTTCTCCGATGGATTTGTCATTATAATAAAAATGAGTTTTACCACTTTTACAAATACGAAAAGTGATTCGATCGTTTTCTTTAACGTTAGGCCAAATCGACCCGAGTTCGTCTAACCATCTGCTTTTATCATTTGGATCAAGATTAAATCGTTCCCACTGATTTTTTGTTTCCAAAACTAAATCGTCTTTCTCAATGTCTCTCTTGTAGGTCAGTTCTAGTTCCAAAGGGTATTGCTTTTCTTGATAGGTTCCGTTGGTAGTTTTTAACTCGATATCGTAGACATCCCAAAACCAAACACTAAAGCTGGAAGAACCAACCATTTTTAGACTACCTTCACATGCGTTTGCAACGGGAGATAGCCAAAAACTAACGGCTATTATAACCAGATAGAAACCTTTTAAAATAAAATTGCGGATCATCTGAACCTTAGAAGTCAAGTATTATTATCAATGGATACGAAATATGAAGTAATTTGGATCAGATACCGAGCTTGTAAATAAAATAGGGTAAGGAGACATTTTGAATTTACCAGAATTTAGATTGAATGCGGGTATTATGGGTATACCAATATCAATAACAGCGAGCAGTATAATGGACGGCTAGGCGATGAATTTGGCATGGTATTACGTTAATTTAATTGCATAGTTCCGCGCCGGATGACGCAAAACGGTAGACTGCTTACTTAGCAGTAAGCAGTTTAACGATAGCGTCACCAACAGCTTGAGCACTGGTAGGATTTTGGCCTGTAATAACACGATCATCTTCTATCACAAACACACCCCAAGGTTGAACTTTACTATAGCGTGCCGCATTACGTGCTAGAGATTCTTCTAATAAAAAAGGGATATCATCAATGGTACCGAAATCTATTTCTTCTTCACGAGTAAAACAAGTAACAGATTTATTTTCTAATAGCTTTTCACCATTGCTTAATGTAATAGGTAGTAATCCCGCAGGTCCATGACATACCGCAGATAGTATTCCCCCATCTTCATAATGCTTAGCGCTGAGTCTTGCAAAGTCTTCGTTAGTTGCTAAGTCAGATAACAAACCAAAACCACCAGGATAATAGACGGCGTCATAGTCATCGATATTAATTTGAGAGACTGGAATGGTATTATTAATACGGCTTTGAAACACCTCGTTATTTAATATCGCGTCGTTAACAGAGTCACCTTCAATATCGGTACCATATATGGGTGCTTTCCCCCCCTTAATAGAAGCAATATCATATTCAAGGCCTGCGGCTAAAAAAACATGCAGCGCATGGCTAAGCTCAGGTAAATAGGTGCCATTTTTTTGCTCGGTTTTGCCCAGTGTTGCGTGATTTGTTACAGGAATAAGTATTTTTTTCATTGCGATGCCCTTTAGTAAGTATGTTGATGAGCTCTGTTGAGCGTGGATACATCTTAGTCGCCAAACCTATTGACAACAATATGGCAAAATGGCAAATTACTATTGCTATATGGCAACAATAGAAAATATGATGGAAAAATTTGACGGTATTATTGAATTTGTAAGTGTCGCTGAGAGCCAAGGTTTTTCAGCAGCCGCTAAACAACTTGGCTGTAGTACCAGTCATGTTAGTCGGCAAATTTCAAAACTAGAAAAACGATTAGGCTGCGCTTTATTAGCACGTACTACCCGTTTAGTGAGCCTCACGCCACCAGGGCTAAGTTATTACCATCAATGCAGAGACCTAGTCACTGGGCTTCAACAGGCAAACGACCAAATTAATAGCCAGCAACTAAAGCTTGTTGGTACATTACGAGTTAGTGCAGCGGGTACATTTGCTGAGCAGCAAGTCGCTCCCGCGCTAATGGAATTCGCCTTACAACATCCTGAATTGTCTATAGAAATTGATTTTAATAGTAGGAAAGTCAATTTTGTCGAAGATGGTATCGACTTTGCAATTAGATATGGCAAGTTAGAGGATTCTGGGCTAATAGCACGTAAATTATTAGCTCACCCTATGATGGCTGTTGCCAGTGAATCATATTTAACTAAGCACGGGGTGCCTATACATCCCAATGATTTAAAAAATTATAGTTGTATTATTTCGAACAATGACCATTGGTTATTTGAACATGAAGGACGTCAGGAGAATATTAAAGTTGAAGGTCGATGGAAAAGTAATAGTGCACACGCAGTTGTTAACGCATGCGAACAAGGCTTAGGCATTGCTTATATGCCACAGCATAATTTTTTACCATCCTTAAAACTTGGAAATTTAACACCCGTACTAGAGAAATTCTGGCGCCGAGACTCACACAGTTGGATAGTTTATCAAAACCAGCGATTTTTACCCATGAGAGCCCGCTTGGCTATCGATCATTTACTGGAGCACTTTTCCAAATAAAATACCAGAAGGTCAAAATATAGATCAATAAAACTATCCCAATTTGGCTTCAGGATGATTTGAGCAATCGATTAAATAATAACAGACAGCCTATTTTAAGAATTCTCTCACGTTGAGGGTGGCGGATATCCTGCAGGGTAAAGATGTTGAAAACAAAAAAGTCCCATCCGTAGATGAGGCTTATTCATTTGTGTGGGGGGAACTTAATCTAGGTAATAACTATTTGAATAATATCAGTATATTCTGGTTCGGTAATCGGTGTTACTACTAAAAACTAAAAACTAAAAACTAAAAACTAAAAACTAAAAACTAAAAACTAAAAACTAAAAACTAAAATCAACGTCAATAATGACAATATTTACCCTCATCGATAGCGTCAACTCTTTAACCATTATGTTATTTTAAAAATAAATATTATAATTTGATTCATGTTAAGACTTAAAGGTTGTGGTGTGTGAAAGAGAAAGGAATTTTGAATCGCTGGAAAAGTGAGCGAGGCTTTGGGTTTATTAAATCTGATTCTATTGAGTCTGATATTTTTATCCATATTTCAAAACTAAAATATATGTCACGTAAACCTATAATTGGTGATGTCATTTATTTTGATTTGCATACTGATAAGGCCGGGAAGCTAAGTGCTGATAATGCGTCAATTGAAGGTGTTTCAGTTAAAAAAATTACAAAAACAAGCAATCGAAAATCAAAAAATGGCAATAGTATATCGAATATCATATTTTGGGTTTTAGTTCTGATGTCTGCATTTTATTTATATCAGACCTTTTCGCCCAAGCCTGATGAATGGAGTGGGTTATTTAAAAAAGAAGATTTTTCGATGTTTAGTTGTCAAGGCAAGCAACATTGTTCTCAAATGATCTCTTGCAAAGAGGCGAGGTTCTATTTGAAGAGTTGTCCTAATGTGAAAATAGATGGTGATGGCGATGGTGTACCTTGTGAGCAACAGTTGTGTAGATGATTGTGGGAAAAAGAATAAGGCAAAGATTAGAATCTGGAAATCTGGGGACACATGACGAAATCTGGGGACACATGACTTAATTATTTTTTGGAAATCTGGGGACACATGACTTAATTATTTTTAACTGAATTAAATTAGGTCATGTGTCCCCAGAATATCCTAGCGTGGTAGTGCGGTGGTGTTATTCAAACCCTCTTGATTAATACATATTTGTAATTAGTATCATTCAAATATACCTCTACGCTGCTGAATATCAGACTCATTAATGACATACTTTTCAACAAGGTTTTTTGAATCAAAAAGAATCACCAGTTCTTTCTTTTTACCATCCTGTACTCTTGAAAAAATATTATAGGGGATGAAATTTTGAGCTCGAGGCGTTAGGTGGGTATATTCATATTTAGCCACTTCGAGCCCACCGCCAGAGAAGGTGGTAGAAATAGGTGCTCCCAATATCGCATAGATGTCTGTTTTACTGGTAACACCTACACGTATTTTATTGGATATGGATGCACTCGTTTCATGCCGCAAAGAGTTATTGCCAATTGATGAGCACCCAACCGATAATATTAATACCGATGCCACTATGCATAAACGAATATTTGATAACTTCATTCTGTTTCTCCTAAGTACTTAGATAAGTAATTTGTTTGTGTGCAGTGATATTACCGATTACAAACTTAGAAAGGCGTATCAAAATGTATCATTGTGTAGCATTGTTGAAATACTAATTGTTCGATTGAAAGGCGTGAGAGTTTAGATGTATCGCGGCGGAGAAACGCCTATACTAGCGGTCAGGCAAAAAGGTTTTGGCTGACCTGTATATTAGCAGTTAAGCTTTATATTAATGCCGTTTGTATGCTTTATTGGTCTTTTTTGGACGAAATAAAAACCGACTAGAAAGGCGAGGTTATTCTCATTTAGTGGCGGGGGGACTAATATGAGGTCTCAATTCAAAACTGGAAACAAGCATTAAATCGGTTTATGATTGAATTTGAAGAGCAATTAGCTGCACATCTTTAAAACGGACAGTTACACAGTTTATTTTATAGGCTCTAGCAAATAACAAGATGTGACCCTGTGATTTCTGACCCTGTGATTTTTCAATTATTGAATCATAGGTTTGCTCTCATTTACTTATTTAAATCAGGCAGTTAATCTAAATTATAAAGTCTGATAATTACTAATAAAATAAAATAAATTACATATATAGGGAAATCATATTTAAAAATGGAGATATTCATAATAAATTACAATAAGAATGAGAAAACAGTTGATAATCTGAGATCTATTACTATAATACACCGTAACAACACCCCTCCCGCTACCCGTCAGATCAGCGCCCTGCGAGGGGTTACTTGTTTCTGGGCTTTGTGAAAATGAAGTTCGACAAGCAGCCAATTACTTTTGAACAACAAGTTGAACTACTGATAGAGCGTGGTTTAGTCGTTGAAGATAAAGATAAAGCATCGTTCTATTTATCCCATATTCATTATTATCGTTTTGGTTCATATGCATGGTCTTTCGTAGAAGATCATCAAAATCATATATTTGTTAAAGATACTACTTTCGAACAAGTCCTCGATTTGTATATATTTGATCGAGAATTAAGACTTTTGATGCTTGATGCAATTGAGAGAATTGAAACGTCATTTAGAACCCAATGGTCTTATCATCTTTCTCATACTTATGGCTCTCATCCTCATTTAAATAAACGACTACTTTCAGATAATGCTGGTTATGATAAACAGTGTGAGAAACTACAGTTGGCATTAAATAGAACCGATGATTCGCCAATAAAGCATCAACTTCATAAATATGACGAAGAAATGCCCGCTATCTGGGTTGTTTGTGAAGTAATGAGCTTAGGGCAATTATCTTACTGGTATAAGAATCTCCGTATCGAAAAGGATGCTAGAACGATCGCTAAGGCCTATGGATTACATCATAAAGCCTTAAATTCGTATCTTCACCATTTAACAACCGTTAGAAACCTTTGTGCTCATCATTCGAGGCTTTGGAATAGAGAGTTTACGTTTAAGATGAAATTACCTACAAAAGGAAACCGTGATTTGTTGGATAGTTTTAACCAAAAAGCAGAGAAACAAATATATAACACGTTAGTAATGACAGAATACTTGGTTGATCGCCTTAGCCCCAATCATCATTGGAAAGAGAGACTTAAAGCTCTAATAGATAAACATGAGTCAACCGATCTCAGTACAATGGGATTTCCAGAAGGCTGGTTATCATTACCTATTTGGAAAAAGAAGAATGAAGTCTGATTTTAATTCAGTCCATAAATAACAATGATAGAAATATTAAATGTGAGAAAAAAAGGGGTTCATGTATATTGTTATATGCAACTTCTTGATGATCTTTTAAAGACTTACCTGAAATAGTTAAACCTTCTTCAATGACGAATTTTGTTTCACCTAAAGAGAGAGTGTTGCCCTCGAGAGAGGTTGAGGTATGAGTCCACAAATATCGTAATTGGTTAA
>JBLIBL010000112.1:0-10433 GCA_047633355.1 Polaribacter sp. | reverse complement strand
AATCTTTATGTTAGTTTGCACAAGGCGTTGATGAAGATTTAAAACGGTACTATGGTCATTTTAATATTTTACAGGTGCTTGGGAGTGCAGAGTTTAAAGAAGAAGCGATTGAGACTTTCGAAGAAAAAGATATTCGAGAAAAACTTAAAGGCCGGCGGGCAAGCTACCCTAACAGAAGATTCGCAATGTACGCTTGTTGGTGATACGGTGATACTAGTCAAAAACAATTAGCGGATGCTTTTGGTTTGAGTCATTCATGCAGTGCAGCCTTTTCAATTAATCAGGTCAAAAAGGAAGTGATTGAAGGGAAATGGCGAAAGCAGGTTGATTGGTTTGAAAGACATTTAGACATTGTAAAACCTACTTGAACCCCCATGCTTTTTTTGATATCTTTTAGTGGTTTTCCATCACTATAAATCCAATGACCATTAGTTTTCTTAAAACTAGACTCTTCATGTAACTGATGAAAACGCGTTGGCTGCTCTCCTTGCGCCTCTTGATAAATTAAATCAATTAGACATAGACTCCGTTAAGTTCACCCCCCTTACATCAAACTAATCAAGGCTTGCTTCGGCAGGTTTTTTTATTGAGCTACTTAAAAGGATCAAGCAGGTCAAGGGAGTACCACGCTGACCCTATTTTCCGTTATAGTGCCTTACCAGTTATAAATATTTATTTATGAGCACTAAAAACACCATGGATATCAATGGAATTTGTATCTCATCAACAGAAGATGAGCACGGCCCAATTTATGTTTACCAAACAAGAACCAGCAGGATCCTCAGCTTTGACGGCAAAATCTATCAAAGTTACATGAAGCTAAAGCACATTAATGGATTAGAACTCGGCTACACCCAAGCAATGATGGCTGGATTACTTTTTATACCTAAAGTAAAAACCGCCACCATCATGGGGCTAGGTGCAGGCTCAATGGCAAAGAACCTACTCAATAGTTTTTCCACGTTGAAGCTGCACGCGATAGAATACCGTGAAGCCGTGGCGATTGCCGCAAAAGAACATTTTTATTTACCCGAGACTGAACGTCTCTTGATTCATATAGACGATGCTGTGAACCACATAAAAAACACCGAGATTAAAAGCGATATTATTTTTTCGGATCTGTACAACTCGAAAGGCATGGAACCGAAACAAGTACAATCATCCTACTTACTTGATTGTAAAAATGCACTTAACAAACAAGGTGTCCTGGTGCTTAATATTTGGCATACGTCACTTAAATTACGAGAAGAGTTAGATGAATTACTCGCACAAGAATTTGAAAATCAACTACTCAGTTTCGAAGTAGAAAGTGGAAACACGATCGTACTCGCATTCAAAAACGACATCCCCTTGATAAACAGACAAGAGCTATTGACTAAAGGTAAATGGCTGCAGGAAAAAATGAATATTCCAATGGAAAGCTATGCCGAGTTACTCTGGGATACACATAATTTAATTAAAGGCGGACTTAAGTAAATATTTTTATCTAGATAAATAGCTAATTCGCTCCACTTTTATTATGGCTTGTTCTTTAATGCATCTTGATGGTGAGAGAACTTGTCACCCTTAGCGAGGCGGTCGTATAGTACTACATTAACTGTAGCCGCTAAATTCATACAACCTTCCGTTGGAATGTAAACAACATCATCACAAAAATCAGTAATCTCTTTTTTTAGTGTTCCGTCTTCTGGACCAAAAATGTAAAAGGCTCGGGCTGGGTGTTTGTAAGTGGTCAATGGCTTAGCACCATCAATCAACTCAACGGCTACTGGCACACAACCCAACGGGACAGTCCCTTTTAATTCTTTAACGCCAATGAGTGGCAGTGTTTCATAGATTTTTTGTGGATCTGTATAAAAGAGCTTAGCGCGCTCGTAACGCTTGCCGGTATAGTAAACAGAATTGACACCATAACAGCCAGCAGCACGCATTACCGAGCCCACATTCTCAGGTGATTTAGGATCGTATAGACCAATACAGGCATAGCTATTTGTCATAGGGATTAGGCATTGATATTAATTTATTTTTGATGCTACAAAGACGGAGCATTATACGCATAAAAGCCATTTATACGCGTTATTTGCTCCAATGGGATCACAATAACTTGAAATTTCGCCTTTTGCACTATACCCCACATACCTACTAACTTTTATATAGACGAACATTGACTTTCAATTGAAAGAGTAGATTGACTCTTTTACACACTTCTCAACTCCAATTGTGAATTAAAGAAAAAGCTTATTTTTAACCATAAGTTGAAATTGGCAAGTGGTATTTTTGGCTGATACGCAAACAAAACAATATTCCAGATTATTTAATTACGCTAGGAGAAAGAGCAAAAGCGGAATTAGCTGGAATTTTATGTTTTGCTTAAGTCGACATTCGTTGTTTCCAGAATTGTCGCACCTAAAACTAAGGTAGTCTCCAAGGGTGTACTTATCGTGGACCGTGCTAACTTCCCAAAATTATGTCGAAAAATACTAAAAACACGAGTGTATAACCGAAAGTTGGATTTGCTGACGACTGTAATGTAGCAATTTCAGACAGTTAGGCAATTGCATTTCAAGTCACTATTTCTGTCGTTAGCGGTCACTCAGAACGACGAGTTTTGCAGCTTATCTGCAACAACGATTGGTTAAATTATTTATCATAATGATAACGGCAAGAAATGACAATGAGTTGATTATTATCAACTGTATAAATCAATCTATTAGCTTCATCTATTCTTCGAGACAAAAAACCAGACAAGTTTTCTTTAAGTAGTTCAGGCTTACCAATCCCTTCAAACGGATTTCTCAGGGTGTCTGTTAGCAATTTATTTATGCGTTTTAGCGTTTTTTTATCCTGTCCTTGCCAATAAACGTAATCCTTCCATGCTTCTTTTGTCCAAGCTATCGTTTCAATCATTGATCATCTCATGATTTTCTACTTTACCTGAATGGTATTGCTCAATTGACTTAGCTAAGTGGGTTGCATTCGCTGAACTTTTTAATAAATGCACGGTTTCCATCAAACCATTGAATGAATCAAGGGACATAACCACCGCATCATTAGCATCTCTTCTCGAAATCACTGTAAAATCAAAATCATCAACTACTTGATCTAAAACACTTTTTAAGTGATTTCGAGCTTCCGAAAAATTTACTACTCTCATAAAAACCTCATTAATTCACAATATATAGTACAAGTATAACTTGTACTATATATTGTGCAAGTTGGTTTTTAGATTTAACGCCTAAATTTGACGTGCGTTTTTTGCATAGGCCACTTTTTTTGGTTATGGTTTAGCTTCAGGATCTAGCTGTTTGTACTTATTTGAGGCTAATTATATCATTTTATGGTGCTTTATTACTTATCTCCACCCTATTGTTTTGACTTATTCTACTTTTATTTCAATAGGTTATGTGTTTTCGGTCAAGCACTAATTAGTTTCACCAATCCATCTTCTTGATATACACCGTCTTGCGGTAAATACAAATTGCTTTGGAACCGTTAGAGCTAGTTGGTAAGAGACACTCTTTTTAAAAGACACTCTTTTTAAAAAACAATAGTTTATATGAGTATTTTAGTTGGCAAAAAATAACTTATTAGTAAAGAATACTAAGCTACAACCTCTTTATTGTAAAACAAACTAAACGTTTTTTTTCTGACAAATAACTAAATAATAACTATAATCTGATTAGTATTTTAAGAAAATCCTTTACCACAAAACATAACAAAAAATGACACTATCCATTACACATAGGACTATTTTTGTAACTCTAATACTGAGTCTTTCCGGTATTATTATCAATTTGTTCTTTTTGGTTCCCCTTTACACCAATTTAGTTCTACATTTAGGCATGGTAAGTAGTGTCATTGCACTATACGTGTTGGGACTTCGGTGGGCTCTTATTGTATCAATTTTAGTTAATTTGCCCTTATTTTTAACGATAGAAAGTTATCTATTATTAGTATTACCCGTTGTTGAAATTAGTTTTGTTGGACTCTTTGTTCGTAAAAAGCTTTCTATAATTTATGCTGACATGCTTTTTTGGGTATTTTTAGGTATGCCTGTTGTTTATACCGCTTTCCTGACCAATAATCCTACTTCTGTAGATTTTGCATTTAGCGTTGCACTTACACAAATGATTAACGGGTTATTATATTTCTCAATTGCAACAGTTATTACACCTTTCATTCCTAACACATGGAAAAATAATAGTGAGAAAGAACCTCTTTTAAAGTTGAGACAAATACTTCAAAGCCGTATTGTTACAGCCCTTGTAGCCACGTCAATCTTAGTTGGTATAATTTCAGCGGGAATTTCTGCAAGACTGCAAGAAAAATCGCTCAATAACTCTTTAATTACCCAATCTGAACAGATCGCATTTATTACTGATGATTATATAGAACAATATAAATCAAAAATTCGTTTTTTAGCTGATTTATCTAAGTCATTTAGTATCACTCAAGAGCAATTCTATGATGTTGTCACGTCAATTCAATCTAATAACCATGGTTTTATTTCAATGTTGGTAACAGATGAAAAAGGATTAGTTAAATATGCTGCCCCAGATTCTTTTAACAAAATGTTAAAAATAGATATCAATACAGTTAATGTGTCTGATAGGTCATATTTTATTCAAGCAATGGAATCCAGCGACCTTTTTCTTTCTGATGTTTTTATAGGTAGGGGCTTCGGTAATGATGTAATTGTTGCGATTAGTGCACCTATTGAAAAATATGCTACAAGCAAACCTATTGGTGTCATTGAAGGCTCATTAAACTTAAATGAATTAAAAGTAATTGAAGAAAGAGTACTGCTAGATACAGATACATCAATGCTTTTAATTGATGATAATAACAAAGTGATTTATGCCTCTTCGGAGTTAAGTATTAAACATTTAACTGATTTTAATCTAAAAGAAACTAAAAAAACTTACCAATCATCCATCTCAATAGGTGAATTTAAGACAGAGCAGGGAAAACTGGAATTATTTTATAAAAGTACATTTTTAGCTAATGGGTGGAAAGTGATTGTATTTAAAAAACCTGCTAGTTTACTCAAGGTATTTGAAACAAATTTCATATTTGTTATTCTTGCCACACTAATATTTTCTTTCCTTGGCAATTTTATAGCAAAAAATATTACCCATATTGTAGTGAAACCAATCGAAAAAATTACTCACTACTATCATGCTTCAGACGATTTCAAAGATTTACCCAACACGCTATCTTCAGAAAACTCTTACGAATCATTTCAACTAGGTAAGGCTATTATTCAAGCACAAAAATTGCAAAATTCATTTAACGAGAAACTCACTACAACAGTTGCAGAAAAAACTTTAAATTTAAGTAACATTAATAAAAAACTTGTTATTGCAAAAAATAGTGCACAACAAAGCGAAAAAGCAAAAAGTGAATTTTTGGCCAATATGAGTCATGAAATTCGCACTCCGATGAACGGTATTATTGGCATGTTGCTTTTGCTCAGCCATAGCCGTTTGGATGAGGAACAGAAGAGGCGAATCGGTCTAGCCAAACAAAGTGCAGACTCATTATTAACTCTAATAAATAACATTTTAGATTTATCTAAAATAGAAGCAAAGAAGATCAAGCTTGAATCGATCGATTTTGATTTAGTTGACTTATTGAGTGGAGTAACTGAATCCTTTGCGTTAAGTATGGATTTAGAAAAAGTTGATTTAAATATAGACCTAAATGAAATTTCAATTACGCATGTCAAAGGAGATCCTACAAGACTAAGGCAAGTGATACTTAACCTACTAAGTAATGCCATCAAGTTTACTGAAAGTGGCGAGATTTCAATCATAGCTAAGCTGCATAAAACATCAGATGAACAATATCAATTTCAATGTGATGTTGAAGATACAGGAATTGGAATTCCTCAAGAGAAACTGAAAAATGTTTTTAGCAACTTTAGTCAGGTTGATAGTTCAACTACCAGAATATACGGAGGTTCAGGACTAGGTTTATCTATCGTAAAACAAATCTGCCAACTCATGAATGGGGATGTATCAGTTACAAGTAAATATGGGTATGGTAGCTGTTTTAGTTTCAATATGTCTCTAAACTCGAGCAAAATATCCACTCCTAGGTTTGAACCAAAATTGCTTAAGGACTTTAATGCGTTAGTTATTGATTCTAATCATCGAAGCAATGTCATCTTAACTAAAACACTTCAACAGTGGGGGGCAAATGTATTTACTCAATCAGATCTTCTGGCTGGAATTTCTGCATTTTTGGAAAAAAACAGGAAGTCTAAACAGTTAAAACTTGATCTACTATTTATTAATGAAGACACATCTGAAATTTATAATTGGCTAGCGTCTTCTGAAACGAAAGAATTTATTGCAGACAACCTATTAAAAATAATTCGCATAAAATCAATATCATCAATCAAATTTAAACAACAAGAAGAAGATATATTTCAAGCGTCTCTTTCTAGGCCTATCTTACCTAACTATGTAAGAAATGTAATAGATAAGTCTCTCAATAAAAATTTGTCGTCAACAGAAAATGTAGCTAACTCTAACACCTTTACGAGCCAGATAGACCCAGCTAAACACCAATGGGATAATAAAAAAATTCTGTTAGTTGAAGACAATCGTATTAACCAGATAGTATTACAAGGATTTTTGAAACAATATGGTATAGCCAGTGATTTAGCAGAAAATGGATTAATCGCGATAGAAAAACTTAAAGAAAATATTTCATCTTATGATTTCATTTTTATGGATTGTCAAATGCCCGTTATGGATGGCTATCAAACAACTGTAAAAATCAGAAAAGGTGATGCTGGTGAAAAAAATAGAAACATACCTATTATCGCAATGACAGCAAACGCAATGCAAGGAGATAGGGAAAATTGTCTTGAATGTGGTATGAATGATTATTTAACAAAACCTATTGAAAACGATAAAATGTACCAGTTATTACTGCATTTTTTAAATTCGAAAGAATGAAAAACTAGCTTTTAGCTAACTTTTTGTTTTGTAAAAAAGTCAATACGCTTTATTTGAAGATCAAGCAGTAAATTGATACTCGCTTGATTTTTTGGTTTTGATTTATAGATTAGACAATTAATTCGGACGGCTACAGTTAGTGTGTTATTATTTCACCGTGAATTGCTACCTGCATAACCGCTATTTTTTAAACAAAGATTCTTCAATATTCCTAAAACCTTTGAATTCCAAAGCATTACCCGACGGGTCAGTAAAAAACAGTGTGCCTTGCTCTCCAGGTTCACCCTTAAACCTAATATAAGGCTCAATAACAAACGACTCAATTACCGTTGATAATCGCTCTGCAAGCGTTTGCCAATCGTCAAAATTTAACACTACCCCAAAATGCGGAACGGGAACGCCGTGCCCATCAACAGAGTTAGAAATAGTTGCCACTTTACCTCTCTCACCTAAGCTCGTATTAAGGTGAGTAACAAATTGATGCCCGTACATATTGAAATCTATCCATTCACTGGAGCTTCGGCCTTCACTAAAACCCATTTTCTCGCCGTAAAATTCCCTAGCTTCTTTAATACAGCGGACTTGAACCGCCAAGTGAAATGGTGTGATAGTCACTTTTAAATTCCTCTTATTTTTATTTATTAAGGCCATTTAGGCTAGCGGTTATCGCTATTCTCTCACAAATATAACAAGCATTCACCTTCACGGTTAGATTCATATTTCTAGTTGTCTTTTATTAATAATTAGTGCTTTTCAAGTCGAATTTGTAAACTCATAATGCTTCTAATATTGATAAGATCAAATTTTAATGGCATAGTCAAATCATAAAAAACATACCCTAAATATCTTATGCTTACATCGCAACAAATTAGAAATTATCTCTCTGATGGTTATCTAGTTTTGGATTCGATTTTTTCTAATGAGAAAATGAATGATCTTAAAAAAAGCGCTAATGAAATTGTTGCAAGTTTTGAGGTTTCCAAAAATAATCATATTTTTACAACCAATGAACACAGTAAAACACGTGATGATTATTTCTTAAATTCTGCAGGTAAAATTAGCTGTTTTTTTGAAGAAGAAGCATTTGATGAAGTTGGCAATTTAAAACAGGAAAAGCATCTAAGCATTAATAAAATTGGTCATGCACTTCACAGTCTTAATCCCAAATTCAAGGCCTTTAGTCATCAACTGTTAATCAAATCAATCGCAAATGATCTTGGGTTATTAAAACCTCAGATTCGTCAGTCGATGTATATTTTTAAACAACCTAGAATTGGTGGTGTAGTGAATTGGCATCAGGATGCTAGCTACTTTTATACAAAACCCCAATCAGTAACAACTTTTTGGGTTGCAGTAGAAGATGCAACTTTAGAAAATGGTTGTCTACACATTCAAAAGGGTGGTCATGAATCACCACTAAGAGAGCAATTTGTAAGAGGCGCTGGCGACCAAACATTTCTCAAAATATTAGATCACACACCTTATCCAAGAGAGGATGAATCAATTTCAATTCCAGTTAAAAAAGGTACATTAATTGTATTCCACGGATTACTTCCGCATTACAGTGGGCCCAATCGCTCAAATTATTCTAGGAACGCTTTTACATTACACTTAACAAATGGTGAATGTGAATACGCTGAAGAAAATTGGATCAGGACAAAACCAATCTCACTTTGATCCAATTAATCAACAAAAAAAGCGATGGATCTGCAGATTTTTCTAACTTTTTGAACAATATACAATACCAATTAAATCTTCTATTTTTCAAATAACGCTATTCTCAATAAGAATAGCTGCCGTGAAAACTATTGAATTTAATAACGAGTTTCACTTTGCTGTTAGCTTTACTGTTAATAACCTCTTTCTTCCAATAAAACCCAGAAAGATTAGTAGCAATGTGATCGCACCGCCTCCACCGCTAGTTTCCGCCGCGGGTGGTGGTGGTGTAACAATAACAACCTGAGCAACTGAAAGCGAAATGTTTGCGCTTACCAACCGACCTAAATCATCAATGATGGTTAGTTTAAATGTTAGATTTCCCTCTGGAGCATTATTGACTAATGCATTCAAACTTGTCGCGTTTTCAATCGTTACCGTAGCTCCTGCCGTTTGCTCCCAAAGGTAACTGACGATTGCGTTATTGTGTTCTGTAATCGTAGCAGTTAAGTTAATAGTATCACCTGCAGTTAAATTACTAATTTCTGGAATTACAATTGAGGCGATCACTTTTTCTTGGCTAACGGCTCCCGAGTCAAGTATTACGCCATTCACTTCATCATCTGCATCATTGATACCACCATCTTCAATTAACATCATAAGACACCAATGACCGATTGTTAAACCATTAACATAAGCTGGGTCACCAACAGATGGACAAATACCAGTTTCACCAGATGCCGAATATAATTTATTTTTGTTATTTTCTACAAAATTTGTCCAACCATTAATTGGATGTAATTTTCGATAAACAGCATTTTCAGGAATAGCTTGTTGTAACGGAATCACAACCAGAATTGAATCACCAAGTTGAGAAAGCCTACTAGCTTCAAAATCAACTAATCCACCTAGGTTGTTATAAAAACTGTCCGTGCCAAACTGTGTGAATAGTTCACTATTTATAAAAGTTTGTTCACTAACAAATGCGCCTGCATCGGTTGCACTTAATGCAAGAACGCCAAGTGATAACTTTATACCAACCTCAGTTTGCATTTGGTAACTGCCATCGTTTTGACTTTCACTTCCTACGTAAAGTGATAATAAATTAGCCTCATCATTGTTATCTAAATAGTCAGGAATACCATCCAAATCATAATCGGAAATCCCTTCGTCTGAATCAACAATACCATCACCATCTGAATCATTGCTTGAAGATAAATTCGGCGCGTTCTCGTTAACGATTAAATTTAAATGTCCCGTTGAAGTTAAGGCTGGTTCACCATCATCTGTTACCGTAGCACTTTTCAAATAACTGCCTAGCGAAACGTTTAGTGGATCAAAGGTTAATAGATTATTTTCTTCATCCACATTTGTGGTAGAACTGTCGGTTTCAATCCAATTAACAACATGTGTATTTCCAAGGTTAGGATCTTCGATATTTAAATTAACATCAACTGAACCATCTTGCCGATTAACTTGTGAAACTCGATTGCCATTTTGAGCAGCTACCATATTCACTCTAGGTGGAATATTAGCTTCAGTAATTGTAATAACCTGTTCAAAGTTAGTTGAAAGTACAGCATTAATTGGCATGATTAAATTGATAATTAGTTGCTCATCATTTTCATCAGATCCATCATCTAAAATTTCAAGATCAATTTGTCCACTCATACCTTCGTAAATAACGACCTGGCTTTGCTCTGTGAAATAATCATTTGTATCAGCAGTTCCACTAAAAACAAATGGAATTACAACAGGATAATCTGCCGCTTCGCCAGATAATTTAACTTGAATTCCAAAGCTATTACC
>JBLIBL010000111.1:0-10489 GCA_047633355.1 Polaribacter sp. | reverse complement strand
GGTTATTTCGTTCGTTAATTGTGACTCTTCCATCACGAAGCTCACGTTGTAATCGTTCTCGAGTTACTTCAGGTGTAAGATTTCTTGCGCGGATATTTGAATTATCATTTCTAGCACCAACACTTTCATTTCTTCGAGTTGAGTGTGTAGTTTGCGTATTTTGATTTGCTCGACTAACTTGATTGTTGTTTCCACTTCTAAGTGAGCGAATCTCCGTTTGGCTTGCTCGATTACTAGAATAACGATTACTGACAGTCACACTCCTATAAGAAACACCACGGCGATGAGTTGGGTTATGTCTCCAACGATTTGCATGTTCATTTCTTATCACTTGACGGCGATTTTGGTAATTATGGGGACGGTAATGATGATAAGGGATTCTAACAACATGACGGTTATGCCAATGAAATGAACTAAAAAAGAATCCAAACGAAATATGTACTCGAGGTCCCCAATAAAAAGGTGAGTGATGGCGTCTGTTGTGTGTAATATAATGCGGATATTGCCAATGTACTGGTGGATAGTGTGCCCAATGCCATGGTCCGTAAACCACTCTAGTATCATAATAAGGTACATAAATCACTTGAGTTTCAATCGCTTCAATGACAATGCTATTCTCATCTTTAGATATTTTCATTTTATCCATTTTATCTAAACTACCAATTTCATATGCCCTTTGACGTAACGCTTGAATACTTGCGAGTAGCTTTTCTTCATCCGCCAAAAAAGCATCACCTAACTTTTGTGTCCAATCTAAATTTTTACTTAGTCGCTTTAAAATCTCAGGAAATGCTACTAAGGCTTTCACACTAGGATCCCAGTCTTTCTCTTCGACAGCTGTTACAGCATCAGTGGCTAGTACATCGGGGTTTTCACCAGTCCATCTTTCAGCTTGAATGACCTCTAGCGGATAGGTTGAAGCGATTAATACATGAGTGAGGACTGTATCTGGGTAAAGAGCAATGGGTGCGAGGATCTGCTCTAATTCACCCTCTGTGAAAGGCGTGACTGTCTCTGTAGGCACTTGTTCAGTAGAGCCCTTAGAAATTGATGTGAATATAGGAAAAAATAATAAAATAACTAATAATATTTGTTTGATTTTCATAATTAACCAGCCTTATTTTAATAGGATATAAGGATTTTACCGAGTTTTGTCTTAACATTAGCTGAATGGAAAAAACTATCAATTATCGGTTACTAATCTTTGATTTATAGCCAATTTACTCTTTTTTACAGTAAAGAAGTAGCATAATATGGATATTTAAATAAAGTAGCATGCAATTCCTATTAAAGTGACCGAACTTAGAGCGTGTGTACTATCAATTTTTTAAGTTAAATCATTTAAGGCTATATAATGGCAATAAAACCGACAATTTATAAATTTAATATCACGTTATCAGATATGAACCGAGAGTTATATGAAACTCTCAATTTAACTTTGGCACAACATCCGTCTGAAACGGAAGAAAGAATGATGACCAGAGTGTTAGCGTTTTGTATCAACTATGAAGAACGACTATCTTTCACCAAAGGCTTGAGTGACGTTGAAGAACCTGACTTGTGGGCAGTTGAATATAATCAAGATATTTCACTATGGATTGATGTGGGAGAACCTGATGCCGAAAGAATTAAAAAAGCCACTAGAAAAGCGAAACAAGTTAAAGTCTATAGCTTCAATAGCAAATCAGATGTTTGGTGGCAACAGTCTCAAGCTAAATTTGAAGCATTAAATGCTTCGTATTATCGATTTGATTGGGAGTCGATTCAAAAACTAGCAGGTACGCTTGAACGTACTATGAGTTTGTCTGTGATGTTAACTGGGGACTCTGCTTATATTACCTTTGGGAATGACGAGTGCTTCCCTCAGGAAGTGACTTGGCAGCGTTTGGCAGAAAACTGAGCTATTTTAATTGGTTAAAATAGCTTCTATCCAGTTTTCCTTTTGTTTGTATAGAATAGACGCTTGATTACAACTGATCAATTCAAATGAAACTGTATCATGGGCTTTTAACTGACCTAAAATAGAAAGATCTGTTGATATTATATTTGCAATTCTCGGATAGCCTCCTATTGTTTGTCCATCTACGCTAGAAATAATAGGTAAACCATTGGGTGTAATTTGAATACTCCCCAGGGTCAGACCGGATGATGTGATTTGTATATTTTGGCTGATTTGTATTTTATTGCCATCCAGTCGTATCCCCATTCGGTTTGACTGTTGATTGATTTTATATTTTGTACTTAAGAATTGATGTATTTGTACTTTGCTAAAGAGATTGCTTTCTACACTTTCAACACAACGCAATAAATATTTCCCTGAATAAAACTGAGAGAATGAGCTATTCAGTGATTTATTTTTTGTGGATTGTGTGGTGTTTACTGATAAAACACTAAGCTGGTCGCCATCTTTGATTTGCCGGTTATTATAACCACCAATTTTAGCTGTGACATGAGTTGAAAAACTATTTAGTTGTTTTTTTAGATTAATTTCACAAGATAAAGCTAGGTAACATCTAGCGCCGTTGATAAGTTGATCAAATTCTAGGATATCACCTGACACAACATCGACTGATTGATTATTGAAAATGAGGTCATTATTCAAATAGATATCAAAATGGGCACCGCAGATTGCAATACGCATGGATGATAGAAATTGGATTGTTGGACCTATTAGTGTGATTTCTAGTGCAGGGCTATCTTTCGGTTTACCGACTAAATAATTGGCAAGGCTTAATGATGTTTTATCCATTGCTCCGCTGTGAGATACGCCTAAGTGCATATACCCCGTACGACCAAAATCTTGAATACTTGTTTGCAATCCTGATTTTATAAATAACATTATTTCAATTCTGACTTTGAATGTTAAACTTAATAAACTCGGCTGAAGATATGGAATAAAATTTAATACTATCGAGTGGTTCGGCAATCGTTATTTTTTCTTTATCGACATCAAACATCGTTAAAGGTGTTCGCCCGATAATGTTCCAGCCACCAGGACTTTCGATTGGATAAATGCCAGTTTGTTGACCACCGATTCCTATTGAGCCTTTAGCGAGATTAATCGATGGAGTCTTTTTTCTTGGATAATGTAGTGATTCATCTAATCCACCAAGATAAAGAAAACCGGGCAAAAAACCAAGCATGTGAACTAAATATATCCCATCGGTATGTTTCTTTATTAATTGGTTTGTCGTCATTTTTAATTCAGATGCTAGCATTTTCAAGTCTGGAGCATAAGTATCCTCGTAACACACTGGAATATTAATGACCTTCTGCTTTTTGAGTGCTGTAGGTCTGTCTGATAAAACAATATTCGCAATGATGTTAGATATTTGGTTTTCTATTGTTTTGACATTTTTAATTGGATAAGCGTAACACAATGTCAAACTTTGATAGGCTGGAATGATATCTATTAGTCGCGGTAAGTCATTCGCATGAATTATAGTGTTTTTTAATATTAAAATATTTTTTGTTAGGCTTTTGCTTATTTTATCTTCAAAAATTAAAGTAATAGCGGAGTCACCATTTAATCGAAAATGAAAATCCGACAAGCTCATCTAATTTTAATATCTTTTTCTAACAATGTTTTATTGAGCATCGTTGCAACTCCTAAAGAATTATTATTATCACCATGTAAACATAAAGTATCGGCTTTGACTGTGATCCACTGCTTATCAATTGTTTCAATCGGTTTATGAAAAGCGAGCGCCACAGCCTGTTTTATGGCTAGTTCTTGGCATTCAATAACAGAACCTACCATTGTGCGAGGCGATAATTTTTTGTTTTTTAAATATCGTCTATCTATGAACGCCTCTTGAAGGTAATTTAGGTCATTTTTTTTACAGTTTTCCATGAGCAACCCTTCTGCTAAACAAATAACCGATAGTGTTGGGTAATGTTTAAAGATCATACCGACTATTTTTTTTGTCAGTTTCGGGTTGCTTTCAATCTCATTATATAAAGCACCATGAAATTTAATATGATCTAAGCTAAGTTGGAGGTTGTTACATATTTTTTGCAGACTGGAGATTTGTTTCAAAAGTGATATTTCAAGATTTTCAAAGGACATGTTGATTGTAACTCTCCCGAAATTGTCAGGATCAGGATATCCAGGATGAGCACCTATTATTAAATTATTCTTTACTGCATTTTTAACGCTAAGTTTCATGGTTAACTCGTTACCTGCATGACCACCGCAAGCTATATTGCAACGTGTGATATAAGGCATTAAAAGCGCGTCATTTTCACAAGCTAACTGATTTTCTCCTTCACCAAGATCGCAATTAATATCAATCTTCATATTTTATAATAAACCAAAAGCACTTAATAAACTTCTTCCACTCAGTAATATTGTAACTAAAAGCACTAAAGCACCTAAAGTATTTTGAATAAAATTATTTTTGTGTTGTTTTAAAATACGAGTATTCATAATCCATAACAAATAAACAACAATCAAAGGCAATAGAAATCCATTAGCGACTTGTGCGAACCAGATAATTGAAACTGGCTTGTATCCAGATAAAGCCACTAACACACCGAGTAATAAAATAAATATCCAAATACATTTAAAATATTTTGATTTAAGGTCATTTTTTAAATTGAACAATCCGCCTAAAGCAAAGGCTGCAGCAAGAGGAGCTGTAATAGCCGATGATATTCCTGCAGAAAATAATCCTAAGCTCATTAGTAGAGTTGCATAATCTCCAAACAAAGGTTGAAGAGCGGGTGCTAGATCTGCCGCAGTATGGATGACTATCTGTTTCGAAAAAAACACGGTGGCAGCCGTTGACAGTATACACATTGAAATAAGACCACCTATGGAAATTGATATCACGATGTCCTTTTTCGCATCAGCTAAATTATCAATAGACTGACCTTTTTGACAAAGACTAGAAGCGTGTAAAAATAAATTATAGGGGACTACTGTAGTTCCAATAAGGGCTATAGCAGTCAAAACGGAACCTTCGGGTAATTTTGGAAAGATGATGGCATTAAATATTTCATAAAAATCAGGTTTTACAATAATAACGGTTATGACGAAAGCTGAACTCATTAATAAAACCAATACTAATAGTGCCTTTTCAATCAAACGGTAACGGCCATGCCATAAAACAACAAATGCGATGATTCCGATTAAAGCAGGAAACAGTGAACTATAATCTTTGTATGCTGGAAAAGCTCCCGATAGACCAATTGATGCGCCTGAAATATTGCCACCTTGATATGCCGCGTTTCCAATTATTATTGCGGCAATAATGAGGCTAAAACCGATAAATCGACTGATAGGTTTTTTCAAAGATTGATTTATATTTTCACCAAGCCCATTTCCGGTCACTAAAGCAAGCCGAGCAGTCATGGACTGTAAAATAATAGTTGCTATTGTCGAAAAAATTAAAGCCCACAAGAGCGCAAATCCAAAATTTGCACCAGCAAGGCTAGCTGTAAAAACAGTTCCTGGACCGATGAATGCTGCGGTGACCAAAATCGCAGGTCCAATGGGGGCTTTTTTCATTAAGAGAACTCCAGCTAAAAAACTAAATTACTATATAATTCAATAATTTACCAACAAAAACTAGCAATTCCTTGTAAATGATATATTATTTCACTATGATCCTGCGAAAATATAGCTAAAAGAGCGTCCGAATTGCGGTTTTAGATTGATGACGTGGTTGTTTTTTCATCAGAATTGAGAATTTCTGAAACATTAATTGCAAGAAGATTTGAAACAGGTTTAGCTTACAAATTAAGTTAGTGATTGATTACTTTGGTCGATGGGAGACTAATCGAATGGTAGATGAAGGTGTTGATTTAGAAAAGCGTCGTTTCTTGACGTGGGCAACTGCTGGTGTAGGTGCTGTTGGAGCTGGTTTTATCGCTGTTCCTTTTCTTGGTTCTTGGAATCCGAGCGAAAAAGCGAAAGCGGCTGGCGCTCCGGTAGAGTTTGACTTAGATAAAGTTGAAGTCGGCCAAATGGTCAAAGTGAAATGGCAAGGTAAGCCTGTTTTTGTGGTGAGACGTGATGAAAAAACAATTGAATCACTTAAAAGCATGTCAGATTTAAAAGATTCAGGGTCGGCTGATGCTGGAACTAAACAACCAGAGGGATTAGATACCGTAACACGTTCGCTAAAACCTGAAATTGCGGTTATCGTCGGGATTTGTACTCATTTAGGCTGCGTACCTCAACATAAAAAAGAAACTGAGGTTTCTTGGGGTGGCGGATTCTTCTGTCCATGTCACGGTTCTAAGTTTGACCTAGCTGGTCGAGTGTTTAATGGCTCTCCAGCATCAGTAAATCTAGAAGTCCCTAAATACAAGTATTTGGCAGACAATAGAATTATCATTGGTGTAGCTGAAGGAGAAGCGTCATGATGAGTAATTTTATGACTTGGATTGATGCTCGTTTTCCGGCGACTAAAGTATGGAACGAGCATATAGCACAATATTATGCACCTAAGAACTTCAATTTTTGGTACTTTTTCGGCTCTTTAGCAATGTTAGTTTTAGTTAATCAAATACTTACTGGTATATGGTTAACAATGAATTATAACCCTTCTGCCGAAGGTGCTTTTGCGTCAATAGAGTTTATTCGTCGCGATGTAGAGTGGGGGCATTTGCTGCTTGGCATGCATGCAACAGGCGCATCCGCTTTTTTTGTTGTGGTTTATTTGCATATGTTTCGCGGTTTAATCTACGGCTCATTTAGAAAACCAAGAGAGCTAGTTTGGATCTTCGGCATGATTATCTTTGTGTTATTAATGGCTGAAGGTTTTATGGGGTATTTATTACCTTGGGGCAACATGTCGTATTGGGGTGCACAAGTTATTATAAACTTGTTTAGTGCAGTGCCAGTCGTCGGAGAAGACCTCGCTATTTGGATACGTGGTGATTTCATCATTTCTGGAGCAACTCTTAATCGATTTTTTGCATTGCATGTAGTTGCATTGCCTATGGCTCTATTATTAATGGTTTTCCTGCATATCGTTGCGCTTCATAAGGTTGGCTCAAACAATCCTGATGGAATTGATATTAAAAAATTGAAAGACGAAAATGGGATTCCTTTGGATGGTATTCCTTTCCATCCCTATTACACAGTAAAAGATATTGTAGGTGTTGGCGTTTTCTTATTCATTTTTTGTTGGATTATTTTCTTTAATCCAGAAATGGGAGGTTATTTTTTAGAGGCTCCAAACTTTACTCCAGCAGATCCACTAAAAACGCCTGATCATATTGCACCTGTTTGGTATTTCACTCCCTATTACTCAATCTTGAAAGCCGTTCCTAGTCAAGGTTTAGGTGTTATCGCAATGGCTGCATCTCTGGTTGTCTTGTTCTTCTTACCTTGGTTAGATAGAAGCAAGGTTCTTTCAATCAGATATAAAAGCCCAATATTTAAAGTCGCGCTTACTTTGTTTGTTATTAGTTTCTTTATCTTAGGATACTTGGGAATGAAAGCTCCTAACGAAATGAGAACGTTAGTTGCAAGAATTTGTACTATTTATTATTTCGCATTCTTCGTGTTAATGCCTTGGTGGAGCCAATGGGGCACAACTAAGCCTGTACCGGAAAGGGTGACTCACTAATGAATAACTTAAATAATAAAATGACAATGAACAGCCTTTTTGTGAAAGTAGCTCAGTTTTTATTAGTCGGTGTTTCAGCAAGTTTATTTGCAGTTAATGCATTTGCTAGTGGTGGCGGTTCTCCTATTCCTAATGATGATATGCCGCAATATTCTAGTGATAGATTAATTGTATCCATGCAAAATGGGATGCAGGTTTATATGAATAATTGTATGGGTTGTCACGCATTAGAGTTTCAACGTTATAATCGAAGCGCAAAAGATCTTAAAATGTCTGAGCAGATGGTGATTGATAACCTAATGTTTACAGCAGATAAGATTGGCGATCCTATGTCAAATAATATGCAAGTAGAAATGTCCGAGAAATGGTTTGGAACGGCTCCACCTGATTTATCGTTAATTGCTCGTTCAAGAAGCCCACATTGGTTGTATAACTATTTACGTGGTTTTTATAAAGATGATACTAGGCCTTACGGTGTCAATAATTCTGTTTTTGTTGATGTTGGAATGCCTCATGCTTTAGAAAACATGCAAGGAATTCAAGATAAAACTGAAGAAGTTAAAGGCATTGAAAACGATATTGGATATGCTCATGGTGAAATAGCGACGGCGAGAGAAGCGCTAAAAACAAATGAAGGTTCAGCATCTTCACATAATGAAGCTATTGATAAATCTGAACATTTAATCCATGAAAAAGAATCAGAATTAATTGAGCTTTCTAAATCGGGTCATTATTTCACGCTGATTACAGAGGGTCGGTTAACGCCACAAGAATTTGATAGCTCTATGACTGATTTAGTTAACTTTTTGGAATATGTTGGCGAGCCAATAAAACTTGAAAGAAAAGGGATGGGGATTTACGTTTTAATGTTTATTCTTTTCTTTACCATTGTTGCTTATTTCTTGAAAAAAGAATATTGGAAAGACGTTCACTAAGAAACGTTAATCAACAATTTATTTATAATTTTTAATTAACAACAATGGCGACTGAATTTCAGTCGCCATTGTTGTTTTTAATTTTAGGGAGAAGCCTATTATGGCAACTGTAGCAAAACGATCAATAATGACCCTTTATACGGGAACAGATGATGTTTATAGTCATCAAGTACGAATTGTACTTGCTGAAAAAGGTGTTAATTTTGAAGCGATAGAAGTTGTTGATAATCGTGAACCGCCAGAAGATCTGATTGACTTAAATCCCTATAACACGGTACCAACATTAGTTGATAGAGAGCTTGTTTTATTTGAAGCGCCGATCATTATGGAATACCTTGACGAAAGATTTCCTCACCCGCCTTTAATGCCTGTTTATCCCGTTGCGCGCGCACGTTCACGCTTGATGGTACGTCGAGTAGAGAAGGACTGGTATAGTTTAATGAACAAAATTTTTGCGGGAAGAACACAAGAACGCGAAAAGGCTCAATTAGAACTAACGGAAAGTCTTTTAACTTTAGGGCCCGTTTTTTCGGAAACTCCTTATTTTTTGAATGAAGAGTTCTCACTAATAGATTGCTGTTTAGCACCACTATTGTGGAGATTGCCAGAAATGGGAATCAAATTATCAGGCAAAGGTGCAAAAGAAGTCACTCAGTATATGGATTTGTTATTTGAACGTGAATCTTTTCAGGCTAGCTTGACTGATGTTGAAAGAGAGATGGGTGAAATTTAATTCACCTGTTTTTTAGAATGGAAATTAAAGGGGGGGGGGCCGAGTTGTTCTAATTGAAAATTTCAGGGATCATTAATACTCACATTAAATGTGATAATTATGATTTAATTAGCTACGACTCCGAACCCTTGCATTAAAATATTAAAATATTAAAAGCCTAAAAATAAGTGAAATAAAATATGGAAGCATCATTTTCTTCGAATAAACCATATATGTTTAGAGCTGTTTACGAGTGGATATTGGATAATGATGCGACGCCATATCTGCTAGTGGATACAACACAAGCATCTGTTTGTGTGCCTGAACAACATATTGAAAATGGACAAATTGTCCTTAATGTAGAACCTAACGCGATTCAAAGCTGGTTTTCCGATAATGACGCTATTTCATTTAGTGCAAGGTTTAATGGAAAAGCAATGAATGTTTTTATTCCAATGAGCGCATTGTTAGCTATTTATGCTCAAGAAAATGGTTTGGGTATGGCTTTTCCGCCCGAGGAAATAATTCAAGAATCTGAAAAAAACAATGAACATGAAGCTGTTAAGCTTCAGGACATTAATTCTCAAGACGATAATTCTCAAGATCATAAACGTCTAGTATCTGAAGGTAATGATATTTCTGATGAAGATGTTCAGGATAGAAATTTAAGTCAGGTTGTCAGTATTAAAACTAAAAAGCCTCCACACTTAAAGGTCATCAAATAAATATAGCAATAAAAACGAGCTAGCTAGTTAACTAATTCGGCAACTTCAACATCAGTTGTAGCCGCATCTATTAATTCAAAAACTTTAATTACTTTCTTTACGCCATTTATATTCCTAGCAATTTCTACCGCTTTATCAGCTTCTGTGTTTGTCACTAAACCTAATAAAAATACTTCACTATTTTCTGTAACGACTTTGATTTTACCTGATGGGAAATTTTCAGTAAAAAGCATGGTCGATTTAACCTTAGTTGTCAGATATTCATCGTTACGGCTGATGAAGAATGAAACTGGAGCAGCAATTCGAATTTGATTATAAATCTTTTTTATTTTGGGCACTTTTTTCACAACTCTTTCAGCTCTTTTTTTAAGAGTGGCTGTAGGTGCTTGCCCAACTAATAATACCAATGTGTTATAACTGACAACATCAATATTAGTGCCTTTCCAAAGGAGGTCATCTTTAAATAGCGTTGCCATGCTTTTTATTTCTATATTACTATCTTCTAATTGCGTTGGTAAAGTTCTTCTGTCTTGA
>JBLIBL010000110.1:0-10509 GCA_047633355.1 Polaribacter sp. | reverse complement strand
CTTTATCAGGTGGAGAAGCTCAGCGAGTCAAACTGTCTAAAGAGTTAAGTAAACGCGATACTGGGCAAACACTTTATATTTTGGATGAGCCAACCACGGGATTACATTTTCACGATGTAAAACAATTGTTAGCTGTTCTACATCGATTGCGTGATCATGGTAATACTATTTTAGTCATTGAACATAATTTAGATGTGATTAAAACAGCCGATTGGGTGATTGATTTGGGTCCTGAGGGCGGAAGTAAAGGTGGTTTTATTATTGCAGAAGGTACGCCAGAGGAAGTGGCTAAGAATAAAAAATCTTATACTGGGAAGTATCTTGCACAGGTATTAGGCTAAATGCTCCAACGCCAAATAATCATGAGACTGCATTTCCTGCAGACGACTAAGTGTTCTTTTGAACTCAAAACTTAACTGAGTACCTGTATACAACTCTTCTAATTCTACTGATGCTGTAATCATCAAATTAACATGGCGATCATAAAACTCATCAACAAGACTGATAAAACGTCTAGCTGCCGAGTCATCTTTAGTTTCTAACTGTGGGATTTCGCTTACAATAACAGTTTGATAGCTACGTGAAATTTCAATGTAGTCCGTTTGACTTCTCGCTGTTTCGCAAATTTCGTTAAATGAAAACCAAACAATTCCTTCGGCACATCTTATAGTTTTTACTGGCCTATGTTCAATTTCAATGATCGAATCATCAGGCATCAATTCAGTCGCAAGTCGAGTGAAACTAATATTTAAATTGTCGATTGCTTCTTGGTCGTGAGGTGTGTGAAAAATATCGGCTTGCTCTAAAGTTCGTAATCGATAGTCAATTCCATTGTCTAAATTAATGATTTTACAATGCTGTTTGATTGCTGCAATCGCTGGTAAAAAACGCTCTCTTTGCAATCCGTTTCTATATAAATCATCTGGTGGAATATTAGAAGTCGCGACTAAACTAACACCTCTTTTAAATAGTGCTTCAAATAGTCCACCTAAAATCATGGCATCAGTGATATCGCTGACAAAAAATTCGTCAAAGCATATAATATTCGTTTGCTCCGCAAGTTTATCGGCAATTAATAGTAAAGGATCTTGTTTACCTTTATGTGTTTGCAATTGCTCATGGGTTTGATGCATAAAACGATGAAAGTGCAATCGCATTTTTTTTTTGATTGGCAGAGCATCAAAAAACATATCCATCAAATAGGTTTTTCCACGCCCTACTCCACCCCAAAAATATAAGCCTTTTATTGGTAGATTATTTTTGGATATATTGGAAATGATATTCTTAAAAAATCCAAGAGGTTCGTCTTTTTCAATTAATTGAAAATAAAGTTGATCCAATTGTTCAACAGCACTCAGTTGGAATGGATCTTTCTGAATTATTTCAGAATTCATATCGTTTAAATATTTTTGCTTAGGTGAGGTCATATTAATTCTTATTTGCTTTGTAATTTTTAGATGTTTTTGATTATCCGTTTACACAGATGATAGCATAACTGAGTTACTAGAATTCTTGCTTAGCTCTATGAATAATAACTTCAATTTCAGATCTAAGATCGATTAACTTTCCGTGAAAAAAATGAGATGCGCCGTCCATCTTAATAAACTTTAAATTTGACGTTTGCTTTCTCGACCAGATCTCAACGTCCTCACATTTTACCAGTTCATCTTCATTACCTTGTAATACAAACCAAGGACATAGAGGCATTTCTTTTTGCGAAAAATCGAATCGACCGACTGGTGGGGCAACACTGATCAATATCGTTGGGGAAATATTATGTGCTGCCATTATCGACACAAAAGCGCCAAATGAAAATCCAGTTAGTATTAATTTTTTTTCGGGAAATCGCAATTTCATCCATGAAACGATATTTACCAAATCGCACTGCTCTCCAATACCTTCATCATATTTTCCTTCGCTATTTCCAACACCCCGAAAATTAAACCTAATGCTTGGAATACCCTGCCCCGCAAGCGTTCTGGATAAAGTATAGACCACCTTATTAGTCAAGGTGCCACCATGTAATGAGTGAGGATGGCAGCAAACTGCAATATAGTCATTTGCATAGTCTTTTGAATCAGACTCGTTAGGCTTATCTAATAGAGCCTCTAACTTGCCATTTCTCGTTTCAATTATGAGTTTTTCAGCTTCAATTAGCACAATTCTTCCATCTGGTATTTGAGAACATAACAATATGCCCTAATTACAGTCATAACTGAACTCTAGTCATAACTGCATAATTTAAACATTCGTTAATTTTACCCCAAACTACGCTAGTTTGAACTAAACTATTTTGATAGAATGCGCTCAAATTTTAATCAGGTCACTAAATTGACTTGAAATAGACATCTTTGAGACAAATGGAGTCGACAGATGGGTACCCCTGCAATGAAGAATCTTAATTTAACTAGTCAACAGCTTGTTGAGCGTGCGCTTGAACGAAAAGAAGGCGTTTTAGCGGCTACTGGCGCATTAAGTGTCATTACTGGCGCTAGAACAGGGCGTTCCCCTAACGACCGATTTATAGTAAAGGAATCGTCCACACAAGCTGAAATTGATTGGGGAAAGGTTAATCGTCCAGTCGATGAATCAATTTTTGATGCACTTTGGAGTAGAGTCAATGATTATTTAAATGAAAAAGATGAGTTTTTTGTCTCTGAACTTCATGTAGGCTCTGATCCAGCTCATTATTTACCAGTCAATGTTAAAACTGAAACCGCTTGGCAAAACCTGTTTGCTCAAAACTTGTTCATCCGTCCGCCTAGCTATAACCTAGCATCTAAAGAAGAATGGCAAGTCATGAACGCTGCCCATTTTGTTTGTGATCCTAGTCGTGATGGCACTAACAGTGATGCAACTGTTATGATAAATTTTGGTCAACGCAAAGTATTAATTGCTGGCATGCGATACGCTGGCGAAATGAAAAAAGCGATGTTCTCAGTTCAGAATTTTTTACTACCTGCAAAAGACGTATTGCCAATGCATTGTGCATCAAACACTGATGGTGAAGGCGATGTTACTTTATTTTTTGGTCTATCTGGTACGGGTAAAACAACTTTATCAGCCGATCCTAGCCGATACCTAATTGGTGATGATGAACATGGTTGGGGTGAAGGAACTGTATTTAACATTGAAGGCGGTTGTTACGCAAAAACTATTGATCTTTCTGAGAAGAACGAACCGGTTATTTGGAAAGCAATTAAAAATGGAACAATCATCGAAAATGTCGTTCTAGATGATGAGGGCAACGCGGATTACACTGATACAACTCATAGCCAAAACGGTCGAGCGGGTTATCCAAGAGAACATATTGATTTAATGGTTGAAGAAAATCGTGCAGGAGAGCCAAGTGCAGTTATTTTCTTGACCTGTGACTTAACAGGCGTATTACCACCTGTTTCAATCTTAACTAAAGAAGCCGCGGCTTATCACTTTTTAAGTGGATATACAGCCAAAGTTGGATCGACTGAAATTGGATCGACCTCTGCAATTGAGTCAACTTTCTCAACTTGTTTTGGTGCCCCATTCTTCCCACGTCCTGCTGGCGTTTATGCAGAACTATTAATGAAACGGATCGTAGCAAATAATGCAAAAGTATATTTAGTCAACACAGGTTGGACTGGTGGCACTTATTCCAATGGTGGAAAACGATTTAACATCCCTACTACTAGAGCCGTTATTACGGCCGTGCAATCTGGCGCTTTGGCCAATTGTGAAACAGTCCATTTAGATCAATTAAATCTCGATGTACCTGTTGCTGTTGAAGGTGTAGATTCTGATTTACTGCAACCTAAAAAAACATGGGCGAATGCTGACGAATATGATGCTGAAGCAAAAGCTGTAGCAAAATTGTTTGCTGATAACTTTGCTATATTTGATGTTTCTGACGCGATTAAGTCAGCGGGACCTAAAGGTTAGGTTGTTTTTCTAACTTTTCTAATAATCAGAAAGCAAAAAGGGAGCATCAACTCCCTTTTTAATTCTCAATGACTAGATTTTTCAATGACTATAATTGTCTACGCTCGTTCAGTCACTTCTAATAAATGATATCCAAACTGAGTTTTTACCGGACCATGTACCACCCCAACTTCCTCTTCAAAACAAACTTTATCAAACTCAGGAACCATCATTCCAGGGCCAAAAGAACCCAAATCCCCACCACTTGAACCGGATGGGCAAGATGAATTAGATTTTGCTAATTCAGCAAATTTAGCACCGTTTGAAATCTGATCTTTTAAATCATTACATTTGTCTTCACTGTCTACTAGTATGTGTCTTGCTGTGGCTGTTGCCATTTTGATTTCTCCAATTAAATTTTACTTTCTAGTGTGTATTAATATTATAACTGACTCTATTTAGCTACTGAACTTATAAATTGTGAAAATCGATTAAAATCAATATTTCCACCCGATAATATCAGACCAACTTTTTTACTTTTCATCTCAACTTGCTCTGTCAATAAACCTGCAAGCGCCACCGCACCAGCTCCCTCAGCCAAATTATGTGTTGTTTGATAATACTGATACATTGCCTGTTTGATTGTTTCATCAGTAACTTTGACAATTCTGTCTGCCCCTTCAAGAATCATATCAAAGGCTTCTTTCATTGGCGCGCTAGTGGCAACACCATCGGCTATAGTTTCAGCAGTTTCTGTATTGATGATTCTCTTCGCTTCAAAGCTTAAAGAAAAAGTGGGGGCACCTTCAGCTACGACACCGACTATTTTTGTCTTGAGCCCTAATAAATCACGGGTTTTTATTAACCCACAAATACCCGACCCCATACCTACAGCCACATAAACTGTATCTAAGTCTTTTAATTCTGACAAAAACTCATATGCATAAGTCGCCACCCCTAGAACGAGTTCTTTACAAAATGGAGGAATTGGTAAATATCCTGACGATTTTTGCAACTCTAAACTATGTTGTCGGGCAGCTTCAAAATCTTTCCCATGGATAATTAAATTTGTTCCAAAAGCCTTTATTGCTCGGTTTTGGTCTTCGTTATTATTCTCAGGCACAACAATGGTTAATGGTAGCCCCGCTTTTTTACAGGAATAAGAAAGACTTTGACCATGGTTTCCACGAGTCGCAGAAATTAAGCCTTTGGGTGGATTCTCTGAATTCATTAGCTGATTTAGCAAGTAGACGCCACCTCGCACCTTAAAAGCGCCTGTCGGAGTATGATTTTCATGTTTTACCCAAACTTCACACCCCGCAATATCGCTAAGCTGCGGCCAATTATTTTGCAACGTTGGTTTCACCACATTATGAACAATTTCACTTGCTTCTTTCAGCTCTTTTAAATTAAACATAAAAACTCTCTTAAGTTTACTTTTATAATTACGAAGCGGTGACATCACTCATAATTCTAGTATAATCTGTTCATCAATAAAAACTGACTTACTCAATAAAATGAAAAAAGAACTTATCATCGCTTGCCCAACCTGTAAAAAAAGCCAACGTTGGTCTGAATGTACTGAATCTAAACCATTTTGTTCAAAGAGATGTCAGCTGACCGACCTGGGTGAATGGGCCAGCGAAGGTCATACGATTGCAGGACCGACTCTTTATGAAAATTTCGAATATCAACCAGAAGAATAAATTAATTGATGAGTTCTATCTGGTCGAGCATTAATTGAAGTGACTCATTACCTCTAAATTCATTGATATCTAATTTGTAAATTGCCGTCACTTTTGAGTCCTCTTTTAATTCAATCGACTCATCATAAAAGAAATTGATTGCATCAAACATTTCGCCATCTTTTTCTAAAACCAATTTGAGATGTTTTTCACCAACGACTCTTTGACTTATCACTTTAAACACATCATCAAAAAGAGGTTCTGGAAATCCTTGCCCCCAGGGACCAACACTTTTTAATTGTTTAGCAAAATTCATAGACATGTCATTTAGGGCCAAACCTCCATCAGTATCAATATTATCACTGATACCACCAGTTAAACGCTCATTGACCTGTTGCAAAGTGTAGTCGTGAAATAATTTCGCAAATTCTTTAAATGATTTCTCTTTGATTGTTAAACCCGCGGCCATTGCGTGCCCACCAAATTTATCAATCATATTTGGATTCCTTGAGTCGATTAATGCGAGTATATCTCTAATATGTACTCCCTTTACTGAGCGAGCCGATCCTTTTATGAAGTCAGATGTTTCGTCGTCTTTGGCAAAAATAATCACGGGTCGATTAATTCTATCTTTAACTCTTGATGCCAAAATGCCAATGACGCCTTGATGCCATTTAGCGTCAAATAGACATAGTGTTGTCGGTCGTTCCTCGTCATTGACTAATATTTTTGCTTTCTCTGATGAAAAATAAGCTTCAAGATCTTGCTTGGCTTGTTCTAACATATCTCCTTCAATTTCTCGCCTTTGCTTATTCAAACCATCTAATCGATTTGCAAGACTTGTGGCATCTGCAGTGTTATTTGCGAGCAAACAATTAATTCCTATTTGCATATCATCCAATCGGCCCGCAGCGTTTAATCTAGGTCCCACCGCAAAACCTAAATCTGTAGACTGGCATTTTGATGGTGTTCGTTTTGCAACTTCCAACAATGCTGTAATTCCTGGACTACAATGCCCTTGCCTTATGCGTCTAAGCCCCTGTTCAACTAAAATTCGGTTATTTTTATCTAACATAACAACATCAGCAACAGTTCCTAACGCTACCAAATCTAATTGCTCAGCAAGGTTAGGTTCCTTAATGTTTTGCTCATCAAACCAGTTTGATTTTCTCATTTCTGCGCGCAATGCCAGCATTAAATAAAACGCAACACCAACACCTGCTAAATTTTTACTTGGAAAACTATCATCTGGCTGATTTGGATTAACAATAACCTCCGCATTAGGTAAGGTTTCGGCAGCTAAATGATGATCGGTAATAATGACTTTTATTCCCAGCTGATTTGCTCTGTCTACACCGGCATGGTTGGCGATTCCATTATCAACAGTCACTATAATATCGGGATTTCTCTCAGCCGCTTTTTCAACTAATTTCACTGACAATCCGTAGCCAAATTTAAATCGGTCAGGTACTAAAAAATCTATCTTGCTTGCACCTAATTGCGCTAATGACTTCATCATTAGCGCGCTACTAGTTGCACCATCTGCATCAAAGTCACCGATAACAAGAATCGAATGATTGGATTTTATTGATTGGAATAAAATATTTGCTGCTTTTTCAACGTTTAATAATTCAGAAGGAGGAATTAGTCCTTTTAACGAATATTCCAAATCTGAAGCGGCTAAAATACCTCGAGAAGATAATATTTTTTGCATTTTTTCTGGATAAGCCGTAAGTTCTGTATTTAACTCAGAAGATAAATTGTTCTTTCGATGCCTAATAATTTTTTTAATCATTAAATAACCTTTGAAGAAATGACTGTTTGAGTCTAAGTTCAATTGTTCTGTCTTGCAGCACTAATTTTATTCTTCTTTGTTGCCTTTTTTGAGTCCAAGATAATGATAATATTTCATCAACCACTTCTTCTAGCCAACAACTATCTTCAGAAAAACTTATCATTATATTTTTCTTTCTATCTTGTCTGAAAAGATCACTCAACTTTCCTAATTTCTCAAATTCAACTTTAGCTTTCGCACACATCGTTTTTATTAAATTATTATTAGCATATAATTTAATATCGCCGCTACATTCAATGTTGATAGGTGAGTTTAACTGATTGTTAGAATCGCCCCAAAAATGGACATTAACTAATGACTCATCAGCGATGTTATTTAAATCACCGTAATCAATCATCTGCTTAATCAACATTTGTATTTCTGTCGCTAACCGATTCCAGAAAATACGGTCATTTCCACTGTAAGAAAAACCGAATTGATCTCGACCGATTTCATTTTCAAATGAAGCTTGCTGAAGCTCCAATTTTTTTTCATTAACGTAAAGCCACTGTTTATTATTTAATAAATAAAATGATTCACCATCCTCCATTAGCTTATCGTTAATCTGGGCGACAATCGCTATCACTTCCTTATTTGAGAAACTCATTGTATCTTGTCCCCATAGATAAGCGCCTCGGTGGGTCACTTGCATCATAACAGGGTCGCAACAAGCTAATGTAAGACGATTATTTTCATTGCTAATATTTTGAGCTAGGTCAAATTGCAAAGCTCTTAATTGATTCCATGGCAGGTCAACTCCGACAAAACCAATTGATTGACAAAATAATTCATTAATTGGCATTTTATTTTCGTTGGATTTAATCTCTATATTTTTAAGCATTGATAGTTTTTTATCAAAATCGAATCCAGAATTTAAAAGATTAGAAGAACAATCTGACAAATAAATTTCGATTGAAGAAGCATTTTTATTATTCATATAATATTCCGCACTAGGTTTATTCGAAGATATGACTAAACAAAGTGTTTTTATGTTTCAAATACTGAACTGAAAAACTAACACCACATTTAAGTAATTGTCTTCTTTGCAAAATTTACCTTTTTAAGTAGAATGGAAGCAATTAATTGTACCTTATAGAGCAAACGCCATGCTACTACAAAAAGAAAGCTCTGAAGAAGCCGTTCATATAAAAGCTTATACCGATGGGAAAATTCAATTAAATATAGGTGAATACTCGAATTTCGTTTTTTTGAAGGAATATCAGTTTGTTAAAATTACATCAAATCTACTATTCGATGCACTATCAACTGATTTACTTGATCAATTGACAGATAATTCGCCTGAGATACTAATCATTGGTACCGGCGACACCCATCAAATAATGGACCTTGATTTAATAAAACACATCAATGATAAAGGGATAGCGATTGAAGCGATGGCGAGCAGACAAGCTTGTCATACTTATGAAGTATTGGCACATGATAGACGGAGAGTTAACGCTTTGATTTTTGCCTGATTTCAATTAGATTTACTATACTTTATCGATTGAAAACTTGAAGATGTATTAAACATTGGTAACATTTAAAGAAAAAAATATAAGCAGTGTCAATTTTTTACATCTGAGAATGTATCAATTAAAAAATTCAGACTAACAAATTAGTAGAACTAACTTCGCTAATAAACTGTTAATTACCAATTTACTACCGTAGGATAGGGTTATTTCCAACCAAACTAGCATCCTAATGCTATCACATCCTTATAACGCTAATCTGGTAATGTGAACTTCTCCACAGAATTTCTAAATTTCTCTTGAAGTCCGCTTGGTATTTTTCGTTTAATTCAATAATGAAACGATTTTACTCAGATTCTGACACCATTAATGCTTTTACCCTTTCGCTTGATTTTCATCGAGATGAACTTGAATGTGCTCATTGTTTTAAGAATGACCAATTTGTTTCTCATGGGATTATTGTTAAACAACGCTCTAGCTCTTTGTCTGAGAAAGTCGGTAAACGAATATTTTGCTCTAACCGTTATGGCCGTGATGGTTGTGGTCGTACTTTTCAACTGTATGTCGCCAATGAAATACCTGCCTTTCGATATGGAGCAGCTCACCTCTTTATTTTCATTACATCACTGCTGGCGAACATCAATATCGCAGAGGCTTATCATCTAGCAACCGGTCAAACTGAACCCCGAAATGCATGGCGATGGTTGTCAAGGTTGATGCGACAACTCAGTGAATATCGAAGTTTTTTGAAAGTCCGTTGTGATGATTATTTTGACCCGCCTCATTCAACGACTTGCAGCCTTAAGCACTTACTCCCAACATTCTTTCGATTATTCAGATCAAACAATAATGGTTGTTTTGATTTTCAAATGACGCAACAACAACCCTTTTTCTAACCATTTTCGTTCCATTTTAATGATGCTTTACGATTCGTTTTTCCTTTTTGTCATCAAACACACCTACAGTCTAACTGGTTCTTTTAAATTGCTCTATCGCGCAACAGGAAAGGTCATTTTATTGATGTAAAAAATACTTTATTGTCCTAAGGATTTCAATTAAAGCGAGAAAAAAATGACTTCATTAAAAAAGCCGCCGTTAGAATTAAGACTACGCGTATTGAGTGCGATTGATTATGCGCCTGGCAACAGTATTCAAGCCCGAATAAAAAGTGTGAGTGAAAGAAGCTTTAAAGATGAGCAGACTGATTGTGTTTATCAATTTACTTGGCGCACCATTAGCACATGGCTCTACCGATTTAAGAAAAGAGGCATTACCACGTTAGATAATAAAACCCGTAGCGATAAAAACGCTTATCGTAAAGTTCAAGTCAATGAGTTGGCGGAAGCGATCAATGATATCATTCCTACGCTGAGTAAAAACAAAGTCGGCATTATTCCTAAAATGACGTTGTACCGACAACTGATGCAGAAGAATTACTTTCAACGTAGTCAACTCTCTCAAACTTCGTTCTATCGAATGGTTCGAGAGAATGACTTACTGGATTTTGGAACCACTAAGAAGTTAATGCCATCAAAACAAGCCACCCAGATTATAGCCATTATCTCACATCTATATCAGCGTTTGCCGTAACCTTTTAAATCTTTCACGGGTTTAACTTAGAATT
>JBLIBL010000109.1:0-10629 GCA_047633355.1 Polaribacter sp. | reverse complement strand
ATACTGATATTGGCTTAAGTTATATGCAGGCACGATACTATGATCCAGTTATCGGGCGTTTTTATTCTAATGATCCGATTGGCTTTCGTGATATTCATAGCTTTAATCGTTATGCTTATGCGAATAATAATCCATATAAGTATACAGATCCTGATGGACAAAGTTCATTAGCAATCAATGGGGCTAGAATGTTATTTATTCCTGTTCCAGGTGCAAGAGTTGTTGGTGCGGTCATGATCCTAGCAGGTGCAGCGATCGCTTATAATCAGCTCTCAGACAACATTGCCGCTCCAGATTATGTTACTGATAGTAACGGTACTACTGTAGCAGGAACTCCTGAGGGAGTACGTGAATCCTTAGAAGACGCTGGATTTGAAGGTGAACCTGCGACTGAAACTCAAGAAGAAGGTACAATACATACAGGTGTCCCTGGTACAGATGGTGAAATGGATGTTCGTGTTATGGATGGTCAATCAAGTTCAGGAAAATATAAAGGACCTAGGGTAATTACCACCAGCTCTAATAACAAGACAGATCCAGTAAAAACCAATGGTGAGAAATTCAGGAATAATGAAAAGAAAGGTGAAAGACGACAAGGTAGTCATATTCAACTAGAGAAAGAGAAATAAAATGAGTATTCAATTTTTAATAGGTTTAACTTTAGATGGTTGCCGATTTTCTAAAGGTTCATATGCCTTGGATTTTTCAGGCAAGCTTCATAATGAGAGCAGAAAATATCAAATAAGTACTTCATATAATTTGTCGTCTACCCAGAATGAAGATGATGTATATGAGCAGGTATCAACTTTCTTATGGTCTTTTCTTGATTTACGTTTAACCGAAATACAGGAAAATGAAAATAAATCCGAAGTGATTTTTAAATTTGAAAATGGTGGCACTTTTACTATATGGGCTGAAGATGATATAGATAACTTGTTAATTGTAACTGATTTAATAACTGATAAGTGGTTCACCGTATTGTAAGGATATAAGGAAAGCCGTTCGTAATTTAAGGGGGCAGTGACACATGAGATCTATTCTCATTCGACCTCTCGTTATATTTTGAATCCAAAGCCCCGCAAGGGGCTTTATTTTTGGCTGCTTTTGAAGCCAAAGGGGATTGAAATTAGCCTCGCATCCTCCTGACCAGATGGTTTGTACTTGCGGGGCTTTTTATTGTTTTCAAATTTTATTTGTGAAGAAAAATATAAAGATACACCCTAAATTAGATTGATTAAAAGGCCTCGATAATTGAGGTCTTTTTTATGTCTGTTATTTGTGGGGAGTGGGCAATATCGTCAGTATACTGGGCAGCGTATTTCGATAGAACGGGTCAAGCCTTAACGGAGGAGTGGGCATTTTGATGTAGCGCCACTAACTGATGACACCAGTGAAGTTGCCTAGGCCGAACAATTGATGAAGAGTATCTTGAATTCAAAGATGTTTTTAAATTGGTTTAATTTAATCAGTTTTTCTTAAGAGCCTAATTTTGTAAACTCCTCAAAAGTGCGCATTGTTGACATAACGACTTGAAAAACATAATGTCTTCTTAGACTATATTGTGGACGTTAATTTTTTGGTTTAATACCTATATGTAAATGCGTCTACGGAGTACTTCATAAATAAAATGATGAAAGGAAATTGATTTAAAATGGATGATATCTCAGGCAATATTTTATCTTTACTGGAAGATAACTCTTTTCCTCCTCTTGTGATGCTTGATGGCGATTGGGGTGAAGGTAAAACCTACTACACTCAAAAAACACTAATACCAGAGCTTGAGAATCTAGATAAAAAATGTGTTTTCTTTTCTTTAACTGGGCTTTCTAGCATTGATGATTTTAAAGATAGACTTCTTTCAGCAAGTATACTTAAAACTGAGATGAATGGAGATGAAACAAATGCCATAGCAGGGATTTTTAGCACACTCTTAAAGTCTTTTGGTGGAGATTCAAAAGGTACCGTAGCGTCACTTTTAGGCGGAGCTTCTGGGCTAATTAAAGAGTCATTGCTTACAAGAATAAGTGATAGATATATCATCATTGACGATCTTGACCGAGTTAAGAAAGAAGGTTTAAGCGACCTAATTATTGGAGAGTGCCTTCAATTAGCTGATAGCGGTAATCTCAAATTTATTTTTGTTGTTAATGATAAAAAATCTCTAGCTGATAATGCCCTGAAAGAGAAAGTTTTCTCTGGTGTTGTAAAGTTAAATAGAAGTATTTCAGAAGCGGTAAATATAGCTTTTTCGAGTTATGAATGGTTTGACAGCTTCAGAGATAAAATAGTAAAAGTTGTAAGTGATAAAAACTTAAAAAATTTAAGAGTGTTGAAACGGTGTTCTAAAAAAATTGACTCCATTTATCTTCTGATAAAATCAGAAGATACATTAGATCTTGATGCATCTATATCCCAAGTTATTAATGGCGTTATTCTTGTTATGTACTTCCACTATGAAAAATGTCTTGATGAAACCAAAATTTGGGAGAAGTCTGAGTCCTATCCACTTCCTAGTGATGATAAATGCAAAGAATTCCAAAAATATTCAGAGTTAGTACACATAAGGTCATTATTGACTAAAGCGTTTATAAGTTATTGTGTCGGCGGCACGAACTGGAAGATAAAAATTACCGATATTGGTAGACTACCAGAAAAATCCTGCCCAATTGATGCTTTTCTATTCGCAGCCAATTTTCAGCTTGATGATATTGAATTTGAAAATAATGTGAACATACTGTCTGAGTTCGTATTTGATGATATATATGTTGAATTCTCAAAATGGTTTGAAGCAGCTTATTACTACGACTTCTTGCAAAAAAACAACTTTTTCTCATCTGAGAGGCCAGAATTGCATGAAGACTTTGATGCTTTAGTCTATAAGAAAATATTCGATTACTCTGACATTGATGGCAGGTCTCATAGATTAAGAATTGATTCGGAAGATACATACATATTTCAAAAGTATGTGGCTGAGAAAGATAAGTATCGAGGCAACCAGAAGCAAACAGAGCAAAGCGATATTTTTGACAGAATGAAAGTAAGCTGGGGAAATGTTGATATTGAAGTTTACAAAAGTCATCAGCTCCAACCATTTTTTAATCAATTTGAGATAAATCAGTTGAAAGACTGTGTTGATAGCTGGTCAAACAAAGATATCCTTTATTTCAATGACTTTATAAATGACCGATATAAGGCCTCAAATATAATAAACTATTTATCTGATGAACTGGATATCATCAAAAAGTTACAGGGCTATGTAAATAAATTTCATGATAGTGAGCCTGCGGGCAGAAAAAAAGGAAGCTTAGGCTTTTTGAGTTTAAACCTTAATACTGCTGTTAAGAATCTTAACAGCAGTATTAAGGTAGATTGAATATTACCCATAGTAATGTAACTCTTGGCGGGGAAAAGCTGGCTTTAAGTATTGATAAGGTTAATATTAACTATTGGAACGAACTTTTAGGGTAGTGTTTTGCTAACGTCCGATTATGGACACTAAGCAGTCGTTTAGATGCCTATTTTTAATATCTGAAACAGTCTCCAATGTGGCATGAGTTTGCGTTAAGATGTGAAATTCCAACGGCAAAAATAAACCTTGCTGCCGTTGACTTTCTATCACTTAATTTTATTTTTGCTGACGCGTGGTCAATTATTAACGGAGACGAAGTCCAGGCATCGCAGAATCTACAATATGCATGTGACTTTATTTAAATAGGTCGAATTCGACCTGTTTAAACTTGAATAAAACCACCTCATAAAACCGTGTTAATTTGAAAATATCTCAGGCATAGTGATGCCAAAATATTTAGCACTGTTGCTAACGTATTTAATTGGGTGTGCAGTTTATCTGATTGGGGTTGCTAGAACCGAGTGCTTTCTACAACTGTAGACGACGATGGTTTTAGCAGTCTGAATTATATGTTTTAGCAATTGAAATCAAATATACTAGCAATTTAGTTAAATATGGTAGCAATCGATATTTCACTCATTTATAAGACTATTTACTTATTAAAAAAAGTTTTACATACTGAATCGAAATAAAAAACACCATATTACACCTAATAAAAGCAATTGGTGCTTTTATTATCAGCTAAGGTCGGCAGCCTTAATTCTTTAAAAACCACAGATATATAGAAAATTATTAAGCCTTAAAAAACGATATAAACCTTCAGCAAACATCCTTACCCTTTAAAAAGTAATTTAGTTTGTTACTAACACCCAGTCAGTACATCCATTTCCTTAAATTAGCAGAAGTTACATCTGAGGTTTTTAAACTAGTTCTAAAAATAAAACTTGTATGTCATGATCGTTTAAAAAATAGAATAAGGAAATGGCACCACTGTAAAACACTCCGAATTTCATTAATTACTAAAAGAAAATTATCGAGTTAGTAAATTTAAAAAATGCTATGACTCCATTAATAACTGAAATAAAAATTTCATGTTTATTTAGGCTCTAAAAAATAAATCAGGTATTTTTAAAGCTTTGAACAGATCAACTTTAAGGCTGTAATTATTACCTTAAAATTGATCTGTTCAAAAAAGCACTTAGTCATTATTTGGTTAATTAAAAGGTAAATAATTAAGACTTAATTTAGTACGTTTCTTAGCTTAAAAAGGCTGCTTTTTTAAAAGGATATTTTAAGGCCTTAAAAAATAATTACTACCTATCAATAAGTTAAACGAAAAAACATTAGAGTTTTAGCTTTATTTTTTCGCAACAAAACCCCTTGCCCAATATTTGACAATTTCTAGATACTACTCAAAATTAAGAGTATTAATTGGTCAATATGTAAATTTGAAGAAACAGCAAACGACTCTTGTAAGATTTAGCCTTTTACTAGTCGTCTACAGTTAATTTGTCGATACACATCGGCATATTAAGTATGGATGACTTTTACAAGTTGTCAAAGTGACTTTGCCGCCTCTTCTATTAGGAGGGATTATGGCAAGAGTATCAGCTTTCAAACTGCGATTAGCATTAAACTATATAGTGAATACCAATCGTAGCAATCACAACATAGGGCTTGAGTCTGGTCTACATCACGACACCATAAAAGCGTATCGTAGTAGTGCCATTGATGTAGGCTTAACAGCAGGAAAACTGAAAAGTTGTACTGACTCAGAACTTGACAACATTGTTCATAACTATAAGAAAGATCGGCACTATAAAACAATGCCCGATTGCGAATATGTTAATGAATTAATTACAAAGTACCACTATGACGTTTCGCTCGCATATGAAGAATATATTGAAGAACACCGAGGTTTAGAACTTTATTCTGAGACTCATTTTAGATCGATTATCAGAGATTATCGTAAAAGCCTGAAGTCAACAGTATTGATAGGACATGAGCCTGGCGAAGAATGTCAGATTGATTTTGTAGGAAAAAGCATGTTTTATCGCCATTGTAATATTTTTAACGATATAAAAATTGAATTATTTGCTTCAATTCTACCATGCTCTCAATTTGCATACTGCATTGCATTACCGAATCAAAACGAAAGCTCTTACCAGCTAGGTGTAAAGAGCACATTCGATTTTTTTGGTGGGGTGCCACATTATGTCACTACTGATAATTTAAAATCTGGAGTGACGAAGCCTGGAAAAATACCTGAGTTCAATAAAAAATTTAAATTTGTTTGCCGTTACTATGATGTGCTTCCATCAGCAACTAGACCAGGACACCCGCAGGACAAAGGGTTAGTTGAAAATGCAGTTAAGTTGGTTACTAAGTGGATCACATATCGCCTTAGACGCCAACGGTTTTTCAGTCTTGATGAAATTAATCGAGAAATTCAGCGATTGTTAATTCGATATAACTCAAAAGTTACTTATAAATTAGATGGGTCTCGCTGGCAAAGGTTTATTGATTTTGACCGTGGTTATTTGCGTCCTTTACCTAATGAAGAGTTCATACCTAGTGAATTTTATGGCGAAGTAACCGTAACGAATCGAACATGCAGAATTCACATAAAGAAACACACCTATACAGTACCTAAACCTTTAAAAGATAAAAAAGTATCAGTTCGCTTAACGAAAAATACTGTTGAAGTATGGTATGACGGCCTTAAAATTTGCACACACAAGCGAAAAGATGGTCATGGTGATAGTGTTTTACCTGAGCATTTAACCGCGAAAGAAAGAGCATTAATAGCCGAAGACTACCCATCGTACATTGAATGGGCATCTAAGCTGGATGACTCTCTAGTTACTTTAATGCGATTACAGGTCAAAAACCCTAACATGCCAACCACTTCAGAGCTTAAACGTTGTCAAAAAATTGTTCGTTTAAATAAAATTTATGGACTAGAGGCATTGATTGCGGCAACTAAACATAAATTCGACCTCGGAAAGTCACAATCTTATGATATTGAAAGTTGTTTAGTGCATAAGACCTATATTACTGATCAGACACCAAACAACTCCATAAGTTTTCCTCAACAACTTTCAATCCCTGGAGTTTAATATGGCTATCAAAATGTTTTTGAAAGACTTACGTGAACTTAAACTTGATGCGATGGCTGATGAGTATTGTGCGCTTAAAAAGCAGCCTTTGTTTGATGAATTGACACCTGATGAGGTGATTAAACATATGGTTCAAGCTCAAAAAAATGTAGTGACTGAAAAAAGAGTAAACCTACTTGTTAGAAAATCTCAATTACCTTATCTGCAAGCGGATAAAAATTCGATTGATTATAGTATTCACAGAGGTCTTAATCGGGAATACTGGCTTCGACTGTTAAGGTGTGAATGGATCAATGAACAACATAATCTCGTTCTAACAGGGCCTGAACATACGGGAAAAACATGGCTAGCTAGTGCAATGGGATTAGCAGCGGCAAATCAGCAGTTAAGCACCATCTACTATTCTTTGCATGATTTAATTAATAAAAACTATCAAGCAAACCTAAAAGCTAAAAATGGCGACTTAAAAGCTCAAACTGCACTGAAAAAAGAATTAGAAAAGATAGACTTATTAGTAATTGATAATTTTGGCCTTTATCAGCATGACATTGACGATATTGAGGTATTAGAAAAAATCTGTCACATACGCCTTGAGTTAAAAAAGTCGATGCTTATTATCAGTCCTATACACCCTGATGAATGGAAGCAATCTTTCAACACAACCTCTGCCGCTGCCTCATTAATCAAAAAGTTAACCCAAGGTTCTTATTTAATACCGCTCAAAACACCGCCTGAAAAAAAATCACCTTATAAACAAATTATTGAATAGGAGTTTTTGCCATGATTAGTTCGTATTTTCAATTACATAAAGAGTTTAGCAAACTACCTTTTCCTCAGGTGAAAAAATTACTAGATGAAGGGCAACAGAAAATAGAATTTATGTATGAACAACATCGAGCGATGATCATAGATAAGGTCATCGCGAATTTTGAAAAGCATGTGATTTCAGATGAGAGTATTCACAAGTTTCAGTTGTGTTACTCGGATACCTACTTGTATATGCGACTTCATAGAATAACTAATCAAGACATTTTTCGAGAGTTATTCAGGTGCATTGGTTTTTTAAATTCCAAAGGCCGTCAACTGCTCCCAAGCTGTCTCTTATCTAAACTAGGGGGCGATGATGAATAGCGAAAACCTTGTTGATTATTTATCACTACTCAATGATGTCAATTATGATGAAGTGTATTTGAAGCAAGTATTTCAGTATTATCATGAACGATTTATACACAGTGATATTGCTCAAACCTTTTTAGTACATGAAGACCGTGTACCAGAGAAATATATCGACAATCCTTTGATTGGCCTGTGTGACAGAACATTAGGCAAGTACATTCCAACAGCCCGAACTTTTGAAGGTGGTGCTATTCGAGGTAGCTTACAACGTTGTGGCATCATCCGCTCTTCTGGACATGAACTCTTTCGAGGCTGTGTTGTATTTCCTCATTTTAACCGCGATGGTCAGATTATTTCAGCAACCGGATATCGAATTGCAGAGCGAATTCGATATTGGGATAAAGTCATTGTCCGCTGGAAAAAACCCAAGCCAAATGATTTTGAAAAACAGGCTATGTTTATAGCTAAGGAGTTAATTTATGGAAAAGCCTAAGTCACGCCATATTTGGCGATGTGTAAAATACTACTTGAAAGTTTGCTTAGCTAAAGGGCAAAGCCCCGACACGATAAGAGGAAAATACTCTGGTTTGAAAAAATTTGTTAAGTGGTGTTTTAAAAAAGACATTAAATATATCGATGAGATTAATCTAGATTTAGCTGATGATTATATAGAGTACCTTAATAGTTATCGAAAGCCTTTAGATGATAAGCCATTATCCAAGGCCCAGAAACGCAATTTACTTACTTTTGTTAAAACATTTGTAAAGATACTATATACCAAAGAAATATTAACCAAACACTCACTCGAGCATTTAGAGCTACCGAGTAAAGGGCGCCAATTACCGAAAGCATTATTTAGTGTTGCTGAAATAGAACGCATACTCTCTCATACCTTACTTTTTGGGATGAAAGGATTACGTGACCGCGCTATATTGGAAACATTTTTTGCATCAGGAATTCGTCGAACAGAGCTGACTTTCTTAGAGCTAGAAGATGTTGATTTTAATGCTAAATTATTACGAATAAATCATGGTAAAGGTGATAAAGAACGGATCGTGCCAATAAGTAAACGTGCTTGTGAGTGGTTAGCTTTATATATTACCAAGGTTCGCCCTATGTTTACGTCTATAGCATCAGCCAATGCACTGTTTTTGGCTAATAATGGTAAAAAGTATAAGCCTAACAAACTCTCTGATATGGCATCAGGGTATGTAAAACTGGCAGGTATTTCCCGTCAAGGATCATGCTATTTGTTTCGTCATTCTACAGCTACGAGTATGCTAGATAACGGTGCTGATCTTCGTCATGTTCAGGAAATGTTAGGCCATGCAAGTATTAGTACAACGCAAATATATACTCATGTTAGTAGGACTAAACTTAGTGGAGTGTATAAAGATAGCCACCCCTCAGCTCGAAAAGATAGCGGCTTATTTAATTAAAATACCAGAGGCTTTAGCATTAACTAAAGCCTTGTCCTCACAAATTAGATAACGTAAATTAATACAATAATTTGTTTGATACTTTTTTAAATTCCCAATATGTTTTAGGTTTGATTTAATCACTTTGGATCGTAGATCGGATTACTGTATATGCAGGCACGATACTATGATCCAGTTATCGGGCGTTTCTACTCGAATGATCCGTTAGGCTTCAGAGATATTCATAGCTTTAACCGTTATGCTTATGCGAATAATAATCCTTATAAATATGTTGATCCGGATGGAAAAAGTTCTTATGGCGCTCAAAGTTTAGCAAAAAACACTTCGGACTTTAATAAAGTAAGAGTCGCTAATGGGGTAAGTAATCTCGAAGTTTTGGGTGATATTACTGGTGCTACAGATTTAAAAAATGCAGTGAATAGTTTCTTAGACGGTGATTTTTCTGGCGCTGCGACGAGTGTTGCTGTAGCAGTTATTAAACCTGCTAAGATACTAGACAAAACAAAGATATTTAGTAAAGAAAAACAAGCTTTGGTTGATATGGCAAAAATGGACAAAAAAAATGATGGAGTTACCCAGGGAGATATGGATGCTTATAGTGATTTGAATGCTGAATTACCTGACCCATTTCCTTCAAACAAAGTTCGTGGGCTTGAAAGTCATCCTAATCGACCCCACGGTAAAGATCCGCATGGTCATGTTGGACCAGTAAATCATATTCCTGAAAAAAAATTAGACAATTAGGTATAATATAATGTATGAAAAATTACTGAATTTTTGGAAAATGGCCTCTAGAGATCTCAATATCGAAATTGATCTGGGACATTCATTAATATTAAACTCAGGCAGTCAGATTAAGTCACTCTTTTTAGTCCAAAAATTTGGTGCTGAAAAGGGAATGCTTATATTACCTAAAGACTTAGATATTACGTCATGTCGAGATGAAATCAATCAATTAGGATACGGTTATTCATTCTTAAGTGAACCATTTGATAACGAAGAGTATTCAGTTGAAGATTATGCTGAGCTGCTTGATGATTGGGGATGGAGTGGAGATCCTGCTCTTAAGCCGTTTGAGTTTGAAAATTAATTTCTTAGGTTAGTTTGAATCCAAATACAAATAAAAGGGGTCGGTGACACATGAGAATTATTCTCACTCGACCTCTCGTTATATTTTGAATCCAAAGCCCCGCAAGGGGCTTTATTTTTGGCTGCTTTTGAAGCCAAAGGGATTGAAATTAGCCTCGCACTCGCGGGGCTTTTTGTTGTTGGGCATCAAGGGGCTTTTTAATATAAAGACCATAGTGTAAATTAGTAATAAAGAAAAATTAATAAACAGGGACGAAAGAATAATGCTTATTCAAACAGTTAAGATTAATGGGTTTAGGAATTTCCTTGACTCTGAAATCAATTTTAACGAAAAAACTCTAGTAATTGGGGCGAATGATGTTGGTAAAACCAACTTAATTTACGCATTACGACTTCTTTTAGATAAATCTTTATCAGATAGGGATATAGAACCTGAGATAACAGACTTTCACATCAATTCCACAGGCACACAGTCAGATAACTTTTCTATAGAAATTCATTTTTCAAATATTACTGA
>JBLIBL010000108.1:0-10709 GCA_047633355.1 Polaribacter sp. | reverse complement strand
TACTTCAAATAATAAAATGGTTTTAGAGGCTATAAAAAATCGCTATTCTAGCTGATCGTTGAATATAAACCCAGTCTAATTGCTTAGGATTTGTAGGAGTCGGATTTGTAGGGTCGGAGTCGCTACTCATAATGAATTAAGTGTCAAATATGAAGTATTCCTAATCATTAGATAAAACTTCAATTTTAAAGCGACTCCGACCCCGTTTTGTACATACGGCAGATATCTAGATTCTGACACCTAAACTTATAGATTTTGCATATAGACTTTAAGCTCGAATAAGACCAACAAACAAACCTTCGATTGCTAAATCTTCTGCGGGCAATATAATTGGCTCATAAAAATCATTAGCTGGTTGTAATACTGCGTTAGATCCCTGCCTTCCAAGTCGTTTAACAGTCACTTCATCTTCAATTCTCGCAACGATGATTTCACCAATATTTGCGGTGTTAGATTGTTTAACTGCGATTAAATCGCCATCTAAAATACCTGCATCGATCATGCTGTCCCCTCGAACACGAAGTAAAAACGTTGGCTTTTTGCGTCTTAATACTTCAGGAATTGTTATATATGACTCAACATTTTCAATCGCTTCAATAGGAACACCAGCTGCAACCGAGCCAACTAAAGGAATTTCAAATTCATTCTTTTCTTCAATGATTCTGATCCCACGAGGTTTATCTGGGTAAATTTCAATCACATTCTTTCTTTCTAAGGCTTTTAAATGATCAGCGGCTGCCTTGGAAGAGCGAACACCAATTAACTCCGCAAGTTCGACATGGGAAGGTGCAATACCATAATCACTGACATAACAACGCAGCGCTTCAAATACTTCCTTTTGTCGTTCAGTTAAATTTTTACTCATATCAAATACCCCTTTAGAAGAAGAAATCTCATGAAAATAGACAGTGCAGACAACCACTGCTTGTATAAATAGCAGTTTACGCTTAGGTCTGAATAAAGTAAAGAATAAGTTTTCGATCAAACCTCAGCACCAACCTTAGGTGTCGGAGTCGATCGCTTCCGACTCGGATACCGGTTAAATAAATAGATGGCGGTGAAACGTATCAGAGTCACAAAAGACTGACTCCGACACTTAATGTTAGGTTCGGATGTTAGGTTCGGATGTTAGACGTCGGAGTCGATCGCTTTCGACTCAGATACCGGTTAAGAAAAACAACTGGCGGTGAAACGTATCGGAGACACAAAAGACAGACTCCGATACGTGCTGAAGATATTAACATTCAAAACAGTACCAGCTATCTAACAATCACTCCAAAGCCTCAAAGGCTTTCTGAAGTTTTTTTGTCGAAATTTTCCCCTTAGTCTTAACATTAAGAGAAAATAAACTAATTCGATATTCCTCCATTAACCAAAAGAGTTCCCAGAGTTTTTCTTTTTTCTCAAAAGGTAATTCTGAATCCTTTAACTCTTTCCACCAATTTAACCATTCGCTCCAACTTTCCATCAGTTGACGTTCTCTAGGATTATTCTCTTGGAGTCTAATTATTCGAGACTCGATCCCTTGTAGATACCGCGAATAATCCGAAAAAAACTCTGTACCTTTACGAATAAAACAATCATTGCTCCAGAGGTATTTCAGTTGGTTTAATATATCTTCCACTGATTTGGAATAGACATCGTTTCTTAAATAAGTCAGTTTGGTAAAAATGATTTGTGTTGCCTTTAAACAATTTAAGGCATTTTCCAACTTATCCGCTATAAAAGCACGTAGCCTATTTTTTATATTTTCACTTAACTGCAAATATTCTTTCTCGGTAACAATCGTGTTTGCTGATTTTTCGATCAGCTCAATTAGTGAAGCAGTCGCTACCCAATCTAACAAAGTTACAAAACCACCAAATTTCAAACTCAATTTCTCTAACTCGCGTCTATCTGGCCATGAGTTTTTCATTTCTTTTAAAATATTTTTATTTTCTATGATTAAAAGTCGTGTTATACCTCTAACATGGGCGCTAGTAGCAGAATTTAAATTTGGATATTGTTTGATAACTACGTGATCGTTGCAATCTGTAATTGCAGAAAATAGTCGTATTTGTTGAGTTCCTCGTTCTGTCAATGTTTCAATTTCAATGAATGATTTAGGCCAACTGGTTATGACGAGATTTGAGTCATTTATGTGTTTATGATCTGCATTTAAACCGATTATTTTTTTGTTTTTTTCAGTACAAGTTCTATGTGTTCTAAATTGATTTTGCAATTCTGACAGTTTTGAAAAATGCAGAGGGTTACTATTATTTTTTGCTTTAACCCCAATAAATTTCATTTTGAGATGTGATGGTAGGTTCGAAGAATCAATATCATCAATTGAAATATCAATCGCATGAGTTCTGACAAGACTACTTTTTAAAGTTTGTTTAAAATCTTTCTCTTGATAATCCAGAGATATGATATGAGTGACACATTTGTCTGCAGTATCTGACAATGGTATCAATTGTTTTCGTATAACCTTTGGTAAATTTTTTAGAGTTGCAACGATTTTATCTTTAAGATAACCAGGCACTAACCATTCAAAATCTTTTTCTTCAAATTGACTCAACATTTCAACAGGAATAGATACATGAACTCCGTCTTCAGATTCACCTGGTGCAAAACGATATGACACAGGTAACATAAAACCTTTAACAACAATTTCAGAAGGATAGTCATCAACCGCGGTTGACTCATTATTCATTAATTGTTTTTTATTAAAAACCAACGTTTCATTTTTTTTGTTCCAGTCTTTTTTTAACCATCGCTTCAACTTGAAAATAGCAACAATATTACTTGGTATTAAATCATTATAAAGTTGACTAAACATACTTTCACTAATTAACATATCGCTGCGCCTGAGCTTTTCTTCTTCTAACTTTATCTCATCAACGATGATTTTATTTTTTTCTAAAAAAGGTAAACGAATGGTCACTTCATTCTCAACCAGCCCTTGTTTTAAGAATAGATCGCGAGCTACAACAAAATCAACTTTTCCGTAATCAACCAATCGTTTATTGACAATTGGCAAACCAAAAAGTGTTTGATTTAAAAAAGCCGCTGCATGGCCTTTGTTCTTACGCCAATGAATATCGTAATAATTGCTTTTTAATAAGTGTGCCGCGCTATCTTCGAACCATTCCGGTTTAACCGGTACGTTGCTTCGCGCATAAAGCTTATTCGTCTCAATCATTTCTGTAGACAATAACCACTGAGCTTTTTGTTTAAATAAAGCAGATGATGGGTGTATCCAAACCTTTAAGCCTCTTGCTCCAAGATAATGAGAATCAGTCGTTTTCATTAGAAGTTGACTAATAAATCCAGGTATTAGCGCTTGATGTATTTGCTCGGATGTGGCGATTTTTTTTTCGTTGGTGTGCGACTCTTCTTTCGATTCGTTATTTTTTTCGTTTTTCTGGTGGCTGGCATTATTTTTTTGTTGGATGTTTTGGGGTAGTGCTGTCATTTTTGACAATTCATCTTTAATTTGAAAATAAGTATTACGCCACTCCAACCAACCAACAAAATTAATGAAGTTATCATTACACCAACGCCTAAATTTTGAGTTGCTTAACGTTGATTTTTGCTTTTCTAAAAACCGCCATAAATTAACAACAGAAATAATATCCGAGCTTTTATCTTGATACTCTTGATGGCAAATTTCGGATTTTTGTTGCACGCTTTTAGCCGCATCTCTAGGTGGTCTAACACGTACATCTCTTACACCCAAAAAACTCGAAATAATCAGCATTTCTTCCAACGCATGAGAGTTCTTATCGATCAATATTCTGGCGAGTTGCGGATCTAATGGCAACCGTGACATTTGTTTGCCTGTAGAAGTGATTTGTTTATTCTCGTCCATCGCCCCCAACTCAAACAATAAATTGAATGCTACTTTCCATTGACGCTCGTTAGGCGCTTGTATAAAAGGAAAACTTTCAACATCATAAACGCCTAGTGATTTTAAACGTAAGACAACGGATGATAGATTGGTTCGTTTGATTTCTGGCTCTGTGAATTTAGCTCGATTATCAAAATCCTCTTCCTCATAAAGCCTAATGCAAATTCCCGGAGCGATTCGACCACTCCGTCCTTTCCGTTGATTCGCACTTGCTTGAGAAATCTTTTCGATTGGTAGTTGTTGAATTTTGTTTCGTTGGCTATAACGGCTAATTCGCGCTTGTCCTATGTCAATGACAAATAATATATTCGGTATTGTTAACGATGTTTCAGCAACATTAGTTGATATGATCACTTTTCGTTTATTGTTTGATGAAAAGATTGCTTGTTGTTCTTTTATACCAAGTCGAGCGTACAAAGGTAAAACGACTAATTGAGAATAGTTTTGTTTTTGGATATGTTTAGTTAACTGTCTAATTTCCGCTTCACCATGGGAAAAAATCAAAATATCACCGGTTGATTGAGCGATACAATAATCAATAGCGTTAATCACTGAATTTTCTACTGAGGCATCTTCATTTTTACTTTCTTCCGATATAGCTTCAATCGGTTGATATACAACTTCTACGGGAAATGTTCTGCCTTCTACCGTCATAACTGGCGCATTAGAGAAATACCGGCTAAAGCTATCAAGGTCAATCGTTGCAGAAGTAACTATCACTTTTAAATCTTTTCTTTTCTTTAATAATTGTTTTAAAAAACCTAAGAGAAAATCGATATTTAAGCTACGTTCATGAGCCTCATCAACAATGATCACTTCATATCGACTAAGCATAGGATCGGATTGTAATTCAGCGAGTAAGACACCATCGGTCATTAATTTAACGCGAGTCTGGTTAGATGTTTTATCTGAAAAACGAACAGCGTAACCCACAGTGCTTCCGAGTTCAGTTTTTAATTCACTAGCAATACGGCTAGCAACACTCGTTGCCGCAACTCTACGAGGCTGGGTATGGGCAATTTGTTTTCTAATACCGAGACCTGCTTGTAAACAAATTTGTGGTAATTGAGTTGTTTTACCACAGCCTGTTTCACCGGCAATAATGACTACTTGGTTATCTTTTAATAGTTTTTTGATTTCTTTTGATTTTTGCGAAATTGGTAATTCTTGATTGAGCGGTATTTTTGCAAAAGACAAAATATCATGTTGAATTTCAGCTTCAGTTTTTTCTGATCGATGGTTTGTTTTTTTCTTATTGTGTTTAATTGAGGGGGTTATATTTTTCATAATTTGAAGAGTTAGATCGAAAAAGCCCGCCGAGATAACAAAAGTATCTCAGCGGGCTTTAATATTTTAATAACGGTTATTTATTGACTTCTAATATATGCTTACTGCCAAAAGGCATGTGGAGCACGTAATTCACCAATAAACTCAGCAACAGGTTTATAGAAGTCGACATCTTCCCAATAGCCTGTGTGGCAAGCGGGATTCCATGAGGTCGCAGCACTTCCTACGTTGATCTCAAAATCACCATCAACGTTTGCATTAAACTCGTCTGACAAACCTTTAAGAGGATAAGCAATGATATCGTCCTTATCGTAGAAATTATACCATTTCGCTCGTTTAGCCAGATCTTCTGGTAACGCTTCTCCAGTTATATCACAAGAAAGTCCTAACTCAGAGTTTGCACCATTCATCGCATATACGCCTAAAGGATTACCAAAGGTAATATAACCATTTAAGGTCTTTAAAGTTTCAAAATTATTTAGCTCCGAGTTTGATTCCTTCATCATCCGTATATAGTGAGTCATCATCACACCACCATAGGAATGAGCTAATATAACAAGCGGTGTAGTGCTCGTATCTACTCGACGATGTGACGCAAACTTACGTAATCCATCTTTAATGCGGTTATTAATTGATTCGTATATTACAGTTCCAGGAGTATAAAGCAATGATAAAGCTTGAGTATCAGTCATGATTTGTCTTAAATTCTGGTAGGCCAAATCACCTTTATAATTTGCTTTCGCTCTAAAGGATTCCAGCTCTTCTTTTACAAGGTCACCCCAATAAATTTCATGAAACAGCAAATCATCTTCCAAACGCCCTTCTGCGCCTTTAAGATATTCTTCAGTGATACGGTGCTTTAGCTCAACAGAGTAAAATTCTTCTTCACTCCCCAAGCCATGAATGACGGCAATTGCTAGTCTTTTCATTAAGTTACCTCTCCTAGGATTATAATCCGAAACATTGTTTTTATTCGATTAGTCTTTGTGTATCATAAAAGAAACCCTCGCACTATGCTAGTGGGTAAACCCTCAAGATTTAATATTTATTGTATTTGCGACTAATTTAATATACTTATTACCTATGTCATAGGTGCGGTATCTCATTAAAAACAGCCTAAACTAACGCATTAAAAATACTGTCTCTGATATCATTTAGACTTCCAACACCAGCTATCTCTACGTAATTTGGCGCTTTATCTTCTTTTGAATTAGCCCATGACGAATAATATTCAATCAGCGGTTTAGTCTGAGAGTGATAAACTTCTAAACGCTGTTTAACAGTTTCTTCTTTATCATCTTCACGTTGAGCTAAATCTTCACCGGTAACATCATCTTTTCCCTCAATTTTTGGAGGATTGTATTTAATATGGTAACTTCTTCCAGAAGCCAAATGCATTCTGCGCCCAGCCATTCTTTGAACAATTTCGCTATCATCAACATCAATTTCAACCACATAATCAACATCAATATTACTTTCTTTCATTGCATCAGCTTGTGGAATAGTTCTAGGGAAACCATCTAAAAGATAGCCATTTTTGCAGTCAGTTTGAGTAACCCGCTCTTTAACTAAGCCTATAATAATTTCATCGGAGATTAACTCTCCTGCATCCATCACCTTTTTTGCTTCGATGCCTAAAGGAGTTCCTGCTTTTACTGCAGCTCGAAGCATGTCACCTGTAGAAATTTGAGGGATAGAGTATTTTTCGGTTAAAAATTGAGCTTGTGTACCCTTTCCTGCTCCAGGTGCGCCTAATAAGATAATTCGCATATGTTCTCCACTATTCGATGATTATTGTTTATTTCAGAGCGTTACATTAGACGAACCTAATGTATGTAAATCTGTTTTATTATAGACAGCTTAGCACCTCGATTAAATGCTTTTCTAATTTATTTTAAAGTCATACCGTTATTTACATCGACTTCTGGTTAGACCACAGTTGTCAAAGTCATTATAAGTTTACGTTCACGTAAAGGTAAGCTACACTTCTCAAATGAAACAAAATTTAAATAATCTAGAAAGCCAACCTCAAACATATTCGATTAGCGAAGTGTCTAAAGATTTTGAAATTACCCCTCGATCAATCAGGTATTACGAGTCGGAAGGGCTTATTTCACCGCAAAGGCAAGGTTCACAGCGAATATACCATCGAGGCGATCTTATCCGCTTACAACTTATATTAAGAGGTAAACGGGTCGGTTTTTCATTGTCCGAAATTAGAGAAATCATTAACCTTTATGATTCACCTAGCGGCGAACAAAAACAAACCACTCTTTTAGTAGGGAAAATTGAAGATCGACGAAAAGCCCTTTATCAACAACAAAAAGATATTAAAACCATGCTAAAAGAGCTAGAGCAACTAGAAATCAGAATTAATCCTAGTTGATACGCTCAACTAGAAATAAATATTTAAGGAGTCAGACCATTGCAAAGTTTAAATTTTAATCTCGGTGAAACTGCCGATATGATACGTGATACGGTAACAGCATTTGCGGCAAAAGAAATTGCCCCTCTCGCTCAACAAGTTGATCGCGATAATGAATTCCCTAATCAATTATGGCCAAAGTTTGGTGAAATGGGATTATTAGGAATGACGGTAGAGGAAGAATTTGGTGGCTCTGGACTTGGCTATTTAGAGCATGTGGTTGCTATGGAAGAAATTAGTCGAGCATCTGCAAGTATTGGGCTTAGTTATGGAGCGATGTCTAACCTCTGTTTAAATCAGTTAAGAAAAAATGGAACACAGGAACAAAAAGAAAAATACCTACCAAAACTTTGCAAAGGTGAAAATATAGGTGCTTTAGCTATGAGTGAACCTGGTTCTGGCTCTGATGTGGTTAGTATGTCTTTAAAAGCCGAAGATATGGGCGATCATTACCGCCTTAACGGTAACAAAATGTGGATAACAAACGGACCAGATGCTGATGTTTTGATCGTGTACGCAAAAACAGATCTGAAAGCAGGTTCAAGAGGCATCACCGCATTTATCATTGAAAACACTTTTTCTGGATTTTCTACCGCTCAAAAACTAGACAAATTAGGAATGAGGGGTTCAAATACTTGCGAGTTAGTCTTCCAAGACTGCTTAGTTCCAAAAGAAAACATTCTGGGCGGACTAAATCGTGGCGTTGCTGTTTTAATGAGTGGTTTAGATTACGAGAGAGTCGTATTATCTGGCGGTTCAACCGGTATAATGCAAGCGTGCATGGATATCGTTTTACCTTACGTACATGAACGTAAACAGTTTGGTAAAGCGATTGGTGAATTTCAATTGATGCAAGGTAAATTAGCTGACATGTATACAACCATGAATGCCACTAAATCCTATGTTTACAATGTCGCTCAAGCATGTGATCGTGGCGAAACTACTCGAAAAGACTCCGCAGGTGTTATACTTTATGCTGCTGAAAAAGCCACACAAATGGCGCTCGAAGCTATTCAATGTTTAGGTGGAAATGGCTATATTAATGAATTTGCTGCTGGTCGATTACTACGCGATGCAAAGCTTTATGAAATAGGTGCTGGTACATCAGAAATAAGAAGAATGTTAATCGGACGCGAACTTTTTAACGAAACCGCTTAAAAGTTCAAGAGATAAAAAACCACACCATAGAGCCTATGTGGAAAAGATTGTTTTTAGTTTTTAGTTTTTAGTTTTTAGTTTTTAGTTTTTAGTTTTTAGTAATAGGGAAAATAGAATGTCACAAGAATCAATTGTAATCGTAGGAATGGCTCGAACCCCTATGGGCGGATTTATGGGTGATTTATCACCATTAAAAACACCTGAACTTGGTGCTGCAGCTATTAAGGCCGCGGTAGCACGATCAGGTGTTAAAAGTGATGAAATTGATGAGGTCATTATGGGTTGTGTGTTGCCCGCCGCGTTAGGACAAGCGCCAGCGAGACAAGCGACATTAGCAGCGGGATTGCCGCTTTCGACTGGTGCTACAACGATTAATAAAGTTTGTGGTTCTGGAATGAAATCAGTCATGCTGGCTAACGATCTATTAATAGCAGGAACAAATACTGTGATGGTTGCTGGTGGAATGGAAAGTATGAGTAATGCACCACATATGTTACCTCAAGCAAGAAGTGGCTATCGATTTGGTCATGGTCAATTACTTGATCACATGGCATTTGACGGTTTAGAAGATGCTTATGAAGGAAAAGCAATGGGGTTTTACGCCGAAGATTGCGCCGACAAGTATGAGTTTAGCCGCGAACAACAAGATGAGTTTGCAATCAATTCATTAGCGAAGTCAAAAAAAGCTGTAGAAGATGGGTCATTTGATTCAGAAGTGACTCCTGTCACGATTAAAACTCGAAAAGGCGACATTGTTATTGATAAAGATGAACAACCATTAAAAGCACGCCCGGATAAAATCTCGACTCTTCGTCCTGCGTTTAAAAAAGACGGTAGTATTACTGCGGCAAACGCTAGTTCAATTTCAGATGGCGCCGCTGCTATGCTGTTAATGAGAGAAAGTGAAGCCAGCAAACGTGGGTTAAAACCTCTAGCAAGAATAGTCGGTCATACCAGTCATGCTAGAAAACCTGCAGAATTCACCATTGCGCCAGTTTCAGCAATGAAAGATTTACTAAATAAAGTGAACTGGAAAATAGAAGACGTTGACCTCTTTGAAATTAATGAGGCTTTTGCAGTAGTTACCATGGCCGCAATTAAAGACTTAGACTTAGATGAAACAAAAGTAAATGTTCATGGTGGAGCTTGTGCTTTGGGTCACCCTATAGGGACTAGTGGGACTAGAATTATAGTGACCTTAATTGCGGCTTTAAAAAAATACGGTAAAACGAAGGGTGTCGCATCTTTATGTATAGGTGGCGGCGAAGCAACAGCGATGGCAATTGAATTGATTTAAAAAATGTCCTAATAAGAGTAAATGAAAATATATTTTAATTTACTCTTATTCGTAATCTTGAACTTTACTTTTGTGGTACAAATAGCTCGACTTTAATTAATGCAGCTGTCATTGCGTCGGCCATTGCAAAGAAAAGTCCACTTTACCTAAATTTTAAAATGAGTTAAAAATGTTTTTATCTGAAGAAGAAACCATGATCCAAGATGCTGCACGTCAATATGTGCAGGAAAAAATAACACCTTATTCCGCTGACTGGGATAGAACTAAAACTTTTCCAACAGACGCTCTAAAAGGATTAGGCGAATTAGGCTTCTACGGAATGTTAGTACCTGAAGAGTGGCACGGTTGTAATATCGGTTATTTTTCAGCGGCGCTTGTTTTAGAAGAAATAGCGGTAGGTGATGCAGCTTGTTCGACAATTATCAGTGTGACAAATTCCGTTGGTTGTATGCCTATTTTAAATTTTGGCAATGACGAACAAAAAGAAAAGTATCTAAAACCCATGGCTTCTGGTGAAAAGCTTGGCGCATTTTGTTTAACCGAACCTCATGCCGGCTCAGATGCATCAGACTTAAGAACAAAGGCAAAAATGGATGGCGAACATTACATTTTAAATGGTGTAAAACAATTTATTACTTCCGGGAAAAATG
>JBLIBL010000107.1:0-10839 GCA_047633355.1 Polaribacter sp. | reverse complement strand
CCGAAGAAGAAGTAGGCGCCCTGCCCGACAACGTCCCATCAATCATCATGTTTGGTTTAGGAGTAGGTTATCAATTAGAAAAGCTACTTGATGAACATACAGTCGAAAAACTGTTTATCTGTGAGCCCAACCCAGACTTTTTCTATGCCTCGTTATTTGCGATTGATTGGCAAGCTATATTCGAAACAGTCGAAAAATCAGAGTCACGTATTTACTTAAATATAGGCGACGACGGCACTAATTTATTCAGAGATTTATTGAGCCAATTCTACGCTATAGGCCCTTATATTCTGAACAGCACTTATTTCTACCAAAGTTACTACAACGCCTCTTTAAACTCCGCTATCAGCCAACTAAGAGAACAGTTACAAGTAGTGATATCCATGGGCGAATACTTTGACCATGCCTATTATGGCATTGCTCATACCAAAGAAGGCATGAGGCGTAAAATTCCAGTATTAGCCTCAAACCCCGCCAGCAAACTTAATTACAATGATAAAGAAGTACCTGTATTTATCGTCGGCAATGGCCCGTCTCTAGACAGCTCGATTGATGCCATTAAAGAATGGCAAGGCCAAGCGATTGTTGTTAGCTGCGGAACAGCCTTACAAGCCCTACATCGGCATGGCATCACACCGGATTTTCATGCAGAAATAGAACAAAATAGAAGTACATTTGATTGGGCAGTATTAATAGGCGATTTAGAATATTTAAAAAACATCACCCTCATATCCTGTAACGGCATTCACCCCGATACCTGCGATTTATACAAAGATGTGTTGATAGCCTTTAAAGAAGGCGAATCATCTACAATATCTGCACTCAACATATTAGGGCGAAACAACTTTCAAACACTACTAAACGCTTTCCCCACTGTTAGTAACTTTGCAATCGACTTATTCAGCACTATCGGGTTCACCAGTATTTACCTAATTGGTGTCGACCTCGGTTTTGTCGATGTTAAACACCACCATTCAAAGTCTTCTGGTTATTATCAAGAAAACGGACAAGAAACCTATGACTATGCACAAGGCGCAAACACTTCACTCATAGTACCTGGTAACTTTCGCCCTAAGGTGAATACAAAACACGAGTTTAAAGTATCAAGGCAGGTTATTGAACAGGTCACTAGTTCAAAACCTAAAGGTCAAGATTTTTACAACTGTAGTGATGGAGCAAAGATCCTAGCAACATTACCTATAAGGCCTGATGAGTTGCTTATAGTTGCGACTGAACAACAAAAATTGCAAATTGTTGAAAAACTAAAGACCCTAATATTTTCGAATAAAGCACTCGGCAATTATCTGGAAAAATTTGAAAAACATTATTCTCAACATTTATTGATTGAAGAATTAGCAGCATTTGAAGCACTTTTAGATCAGGAAGTGGCTAGCCAAGATGATGTCAACAATTTAATCAATCGACAAAAAGAAATGCTTTTCACTTCATATAAGGATGGCAAATCACTGCTGTTCTATTATTTATATGGGACGGTTAATTTTGCAAATGCAGCCCTTACAAAACTTCTATTTTCCTCATCAAAAACGACTGAGCCTTCTAACATATTACAAGAAACGAAAGGAAAATGGAGGGATATTATAGCTAAGATAAAAAACCTTATTTCGAGCAATGAAACTGGTTCTTTTGATAGGTCATCTTACAACAAAATAAAAAGGCAAATCATTAATTTAAGACAAAACTGCCCAAACCGTTCAATTTTAATTGTTACAGATTCTATAGAGTTTAAAGAAAGTATAAAACACATATTAGTAACTGAGTTTTCATGGATAGATAAAGTAATTATCATACCTTCGCGACAAATAGGAACTATCAAAGAATTACCAGACTATGTTATTTACCACTTAAAAACGATCACGGACACGCCAATAAGCGGGAAAATAAACACAATAATTGTAGTGAAATCAAACCGAGATATACCTGCTAATTTTAATGGACTCACATATCTAAAAATTTCGGATGTTGAAAGCGAAAATTTATTTAAAAATCCAATATCGATTGCCAGATCGATGGTCAACGCAAGTTTTAACACCTATAAGTGCAGCTTAATACTTCCTAAATATATAGTTTCCGAATGTATCGAGTTAGGAGAGAACATAATAAATTTACCCGATAATGAATATGTAGCGTTTGACTACTCATACTACATTTGCTTATTTTCCCCTAGCAATACCCAACACGCTCAAGGAGTCTTAAATAACGGTTCAAGAGCGGAAAAAATACAACAACAACTAAAAATGAAAAATCTATTTTATCTAACTATGAATAAAGGCGATTTTAATGACCATAAGCGCAAAGCAAGCAAGTTAGTGCGATCTAAGATTCGGCAAAATCAATAGGAGGATGATAACTATTGAACAAATTTTCTACTGACAGGAACCTCAATTTTATATTTTTAAAATGGCTCATAATTCTGGATGCGCTCTTAAATACTCCCCGAGTAATTTAATATCCTTGATATCTTTGTCCCTTCTTTGATGCTGCTTACGTTGGAGTACAATTTTAGGGTGCGCAAATTTAAGACCTCGTAGGAAAAAGTGATTTTCTGGATTTTGAATGAGTTGAGTATCTGTTATTTTTGCTTCATTAAACGAAAATGTGCGTGGATAGTTATAAGCAACCACATCAATTTCGCCAAGAGCAGTAACACCATTGTCGAATTTTTCAGCTCTTTCTTTTTGCAGCAAAGTAAAATCTATATCGTCGGCTATTCGCAAATTTAAAGTATTGAGCGTGCTAGACCCAACAATACAACATTTGCTTTTGATTATGTTTAACTCATCTAGTTTTTGCTGATAGAGACAAAGCTTTTGTATGAATTCTTCACTCTGTTGAGTTCGAGTGTTAAGAATTTTCATATTTTCTTCATTTAACAATATATCTTCTAGATGCTTAAATTCACCTTTTGATTCTGAAATATGCAATGTTATGAACTGATCCAATGGACAAACATGTTGATACTTTTCCCTGATTGCTTGTTTTATTCTCTTAATACTACCTTTTACTAAAGGTGACTTTGACTCCATTACAAAATATTTAAATCGTCCAGAATGCTTATTAAGGTACGTTAATTTACGCTCAATATTTGGACCGACCTTAGGACCGCAATCAAAACTATAAACATCTTTTACAAATTCATTAAAACTTTCTCTACTGAGACATTCGACATCTCGATAAACGATATTAAAATAAATCGATAAGTCTTTTTCTATTTCATCCCAAAGTTCAGCTGATGGTTGCCATAGTATTAACAAATACATGTCAGTGTATTTTTGCGCGAATGTAAACGCCTTTACGATGGTATTGAGCTCATTTTTACGAAACCCTGAATGTTTAAACCATTCGTCACCCCAGCTGCCGCCAATATTTTCATCACTATAAATTATGTCTGGAGATAGACCGAGTCCAAGAGCTGTTGCAAATCTATGCGCACCGTTAAGTGGTAAGTTATTTTTTGATGATATTGGGATAGGATATTGAGTTTTAAAACCTTGTTTCATGCTTATTATTAATTCATCAAATATTTCAAGGAAATCATTAATATTATTCTTTCTCGATTCATCTCCGGGTTCTTTAGAACCTGTCCGAATATGGATATGTTTATGATATAGCTCACTTACATTTAAATTTACAAAATTAGGAAGCTGTTTCAAATTATCTAGTACGTACAGATATTTAACAATAATATCAAGGCGATCACTGATTGAAAATTTATGCAATTTTCCGTTTAAGGAGACGTTGACCAATGTTAAACCTTTACCTTATCTATCTGCTCAAAATTCCAATCTGCATTTAGTGAACGTCGCAGTGTATTTTTGAAACTCATGTGGTTCATATTTGGTAACCCTTCTTTTGTAACTTCCATAATTGGGCTCAAAATTTTTGACCAAAAATAAGGAGTCAACCAATCATGACCTACTTCAACGGGTATGTTTACAGTCGCTGCGGATAACGCACAGTCTGCAATGTCATAGAGAGTTTTTTTAAATCCAGTAGCTGGGACATTAAAGTACTTCGCTTCAGTGATTGATCCTGAGTTAATTCCATAGACATGTTTGACATTATCTGTACATAACAATTGATAATAATTTGTGTCAGTACACGTTATATTAAACTTGTTGCTCTCAATCAGTTTTTGTAAATACGGATCTTGTTTAGAATAGGGATGCGATTTATACAAAATGTGAGAATATTGATTCAATATCTTTGTAATTTCATCTTTATAACTTTCAAGTGAAACAAACTTTCCAGAGTGCCTATCAACAAGCGATTTATCATCACTGACCTGGCCTAATATTAACGCAGAGTCGGTGGGAATTGTCTGAGTCTTGGCCCAAATAAATTTAGCACGGATCATATTTGCATAATAATAATGCAACGATTGGTCATACTTAAATTCTGCGATTTGAAGTTGAATCTGAGGGTGATTGGATCGCCAACAATTAATAATGTCGTCAGAAAACCTGATTGGACTTGCAACAGTATCTAAGTAAACAATATTATTTCTGTTAAAAGATTGACACAATACCTCTGGCAACTCACAGCCTATGACTAATGTGTTGCTAAAATCTCTATTGGTAAGATTATCAAGTTCCTTATTATTGTAGGTTTCATATTGAACAGCAGCCCATCCGGCTAAATCTGGTTGTTTACCAAGTGCTTTGTAATATTCGAGTGAATTAACCCCATTCTCGTGCCACACTTCATCACATTTGATTTGCCCTACAACTTTTTGCAGTGCGAATTGCAATGTTCGAAAAAGCCATTGAGTACTTTTTTTAGTAACATTCGGTTTTTCAGATGTTGCAGAAAACCTTAAGAAGTCAGCCAAAAATACAACTTTTTTAATTTCTTGCATCTTGAAGCTCGATTACTCTTAAATAATTATTCAAACGATTTTCTTCTAGCTTTTTTAATAATGGGTTATTGTGGTAAATAGATACCATATTGTTAATTTCATGATTATATTTATGTGACTTAGGTACTAGTATCCCTAAACCAAACACCGCAGGAATGTTATAAAATGTGTAGTCCTTAGAGTGCGAAGCTAAAAAATCATTAACCGCACATAACACCCCATTTTTGTCCCCGCCAGCTTTAAGTGAAATAGCAAAACTCCCCATCCCTCTAAAGCCTCTATTTTTTTGAGTCGTATCATTGTACAAAACACCGCTTTCCCAACAATGCTCGTGTAGATAGTTTTCAGGAATATCAGACGGGTTGTAATACAGGTCTCGGAATGCCCATGGAAAGCCAATATCATGTAAAAAAATGATGGAGTGCTCCGCACCGGCTGAACATTCTTTTTGGTGTATTTCCTCTAATTCATTAAAAATAGTAAACCAATTATGATCACCATCAATGAACCATGAACACATAGGTGGAAGTTTATTTATCACATCTAAGCTTTTACCTTCGTACAGATGCGCTAAGTCATGTTGGTTAAACAAGGCTTCTACTTGATCGTTAGGTTTAGGCTCAATAGAAAATAACTTTCCCTTATTCATGCCCAACAAATCGATAAGCACTTTAGTATTACCGGCAAATTCGATTCCTATTTCACCTATTCGCTTGGGCTTAATTAATTCCAAAATCGGCATATAAATACTTTTTAATTCGCTTAAAGAATGAATTAATAGTTGTCTTTTCATAGCTATTCCCTTCAAGGTTGTATTCTCATCACCAATATTGAATTGCTCAATGATTCTTTTCTAATTCCAAAATAACTCAATGGGCTCCGTCATAGATAAACAAACCACGAATATAATTTGCGATACACATCAGAGCATAGCTAAGACTGATGAGGTATCGAGTACAAACCAAACTGACATGCAAAACGTAATTCAAAGGCTCAAAACATCTATATTTAAAGAATTATTTTCCCGTGATTGTTCATAAATGTTTTTAGCAATTTCATTTTTAAAAGCAAAGGAAGAAATCAGGATTTTATTAGCACCACCGGCCAAAGCATTCTCTAGGCTAACCACATCGAAACCCGCGACATTGTATCGGCCTGAAATATCAGCCTTGCGGTCGATCAAATAGTCAATTTTCAGATTATTTTCTTGTAAATAGGGTAATAGTTTTTCAAAAAACAAACCTGCACCGTAGACAGAAAAACGAGTCCATTTTTTATCTAAAACTCTTTCAAGCAGATTGAGAACTCCATTATCACTTTCCCCTGAAACCAACCCAAGACGCTCAACTAAAAACTGCTCAGATAGCAAGGCAAATATCCCTTGAGGCCAATGAACTTTACCCACTTTATATTTTGGAGTCTTAATAAACTGCTGATAAAAATCATCTAGTCCTTCATCTAACACTAGTTCGCATTGTTCATTAGAAATAACAGGATAAGTCTTACTTGCACCGAAATTATCTTCATGATGAAAAAGGGTGAATAACTCAGCCTCCAACCGAGTTGGTATAGATATATACCTATATAGTATTGGCAATATTTCATTGGTACTAATTGATGAAAAACCTAACTCTACATGCTTCTTAAAATAAGCAATTACTCCCAGCATAAACTCTTCAAAAATTCCCGAGTTTATTGATAAATTACTGCCCAATATTGGGGATACATTTATATCGTCTTTATACTTTAGCGTAGTGCCACTATCGCCTATTAAAAGCGGCTCAATGCACTCTGGTGACCGAGACAGCGACTGACTCAAACGTTTGGAATTCTCCACTGAATTTATAAAACTGCTATAAAGAGTAGTATCGACGTACCTATATATTCTTTCTGACGAATAAAATAGTAAATTAGAAGCGCATTTATCATTAAGTGCACATTGAATTTGGTGCTGTATAGTTCCTCCACCACCTAAATCAACAACTGTACAAGAAGCGTAAGGGATACCAATATTTATTTGGTAATAATCTTTAAAACTATTCTTTTGTTGTAATATATTATTTTTTACATTCTCAATATTAGCTCGAGCCAAACTTATTATCGATTTTAATAGGTTTTCTCCTTCATGATACATCCCATCTACTACTCTAACTAGGCAACTATCAAAGTGTTCTAAAATCGAATCAGATTTCAAATTAAAATCACTATAAAAATCTTTAACCGTATAACCCCTCACACCTAAAATCGTATGTATAAGATCTTCAAACCACATATTATTATCTAAATCAATCGATGGCCAAAAAGTTGACTTCCTGGATGCATATAATTTCTTAACCTTAATACTACTAATGTTTCTTTGTTGGATCCTTAATTCTATTAGTGGAGCAAAAACAACAGCCTCACGCATTACGCACAATATATAAGAAGCATTTAACTTTATCGTTTTTTCGATCACCCAATCAGCAAAAGACATAAGAATAGGTCCCCAAACAAATGAACCTAGTTCGCATGCAACAGAGTGTGAGGAATTTGAAGAGTGAACTGAAGCAATAAACCTTGCTGAATGAGCAGTAAGAGGAAAAGAAAACGTGTTTTTTTCTAAATCAACTATTTTATTAGTATCTAACAATGTATGAGCATGTTTCGCATGTATCCCAAGCTTTTTAGGGACCAAAAAATCCGAATGATAATTATCGCCAACATGAAGCCACTTAGACATTATTAACTTATTCTCTTCAGCTAAGCGTGTATACATTCCCCCATCACGTTTATTTAACTTGTAGTCACAAGAAACATAAATTGGTAAGTTTTTAATTACGGTGGAGTCATAAAAAAAACAGTCTATTATTTGTTGTTTACTTAGATACATATCGGAAATCAAAATTACAGAAATACCTGTACTAATAAGCATTTGTATTAGATCATCCATTGATTTTAAAATAAAACCATTTTCTTTTTCCACATCTAATTCTATCCGATACAGCTCTTTTGATACCGAATCAGAAAATGGAGTGAACCTGTAAATATCATCAAGAAAAATTTCAGAGCTTCTGTCATTTAACCTTGCTTTTTTTTCCGCCTCTGAACGAATTCGACTGAACTCCGACGCATTGAAAGGTAGATGATTGTTTTTTGAAAATAATCTATGACAGATTTCAAAAATATCGGATGGACAAGATACATTTCTAAAAATAATGGTGTCAAATATATCAAATGAGACGGTTTCAATTCCGTTTAAGTTAACATACTCAATGATTGTATTAATTAATTTAGACATGACTAAGTATCATTTCAATTAAAAGTTTACACCACAATTTTTTGTTTTTTGTTAAATTAGTCATCATTAAAATAGTACCCTTTACTCTGAAACAATAGAAATAACTATTTACGTTATTTTAAATTCACTCAATAGCCTTAACAATATCCAATACGCCATCCAATCCTTGTTTGATTTTTTTAATCGCAGCACTATCAATTTGAGACAATACTTTCTTTAAATCTGTGCTTGAAATACTTGGCGTTCTTGGAAGGTATACCACTTCACAGTTTGAACTTAATTCATCAAACTTACCTTGCCAGTCAGCACCGATGCCAAATATATTTATTTGGTATTGTTCTATATCTTTCTTTTTTTGCTGCCAATCGTGCTCGGCAATAACTTGGTCTACACACCTCAATGCGGAGACGATCTTGGCTCGTTCAGCATAACTGTATACGCTGTGTTTGCCTTTTAATAAATTAAACTCATCAGTAGACACACCTACAATTAATTTATCTCCCAGCTCGGCCAAACGCTCCAACATATTGACGTGACCAACGTGTAATAAATCAAAAGTGCCATAAGTAATCACAGTTTTCATAACGTCTGACTCTTAAAAACCGTCGCTGACTTAACATGACTGAGTGACCATTCTTCTTGAGGTGTTTGCCAATCACCGTAATGGCCTTCGAGATAGTCTTCTACAGCATTGGGTAAATACACGTCACCACCAGCAAATGTATGGCTTTGCATGTTACTAAAATGGTTAGAAGGCATACGAAATCCGCGGGAGGCTAAGCAATAGTCCATATGCTCTCCCTGGATATATTTAACAAAAAAGTCGATGCCAGGAAAGCCCTCACCGTCTTCATCAGGGAGTAACTTAAGCGCTCGAATTGCACCAATTGGCACCGCGCCGTAGGATTGTTGATTAATGTATGTGTGTAAGGTCCAAGTCACACCCGTTATTTCAAGCATCTTGGGTAATTGCAGCTCTAAAACTTTAATGGTATAAGTTAAATGGTCAGCATCAACAGAAAAATCCAAATCATCATCCCAGGGAATGAGAGCATTATCTCTATACACGCCAAGTAAAGTGCCAGCATCAATATAATGAGGCACATCGTGTGATTTTAAATTCTCAGACAACATCAACAGCAAGTCCACTGCGGTTTGACCTTGTCTATGGGAATTTTTAAGTTGTATTGGTTTAATCAGTCTTGCAGGTAATACTTCGACCATTATTTCAGGAACTAACAGTTTCAACTGTTCCTGAATTTGTTCAAAAAACTCACTGGCAATTAAAATTTTATCAGGACTGAATGATGCTATGTCTGACGGTGAAATAATAGGAATATTTTGAATGCTGGAGTCATGCTTTGTACTATCGTTATCGACGAATGCGAGCACATTATATAATTCGGATACAGCAGATAATGCAGAACAACCTGACAAACTTGCGCCGAATATCAATACTCTTGTTGCTGTGTTGCTCACTATTTTTGACGCTCGGTTGAAAGCTTCTGCATATTTAACTCATCTTTAAAATAGTGGGATATAGTTTTGGCCATGGCTTATTATCGGCTAGCACTGAATTGACTTAAATCCTACCTACAGACAATATTTAAGCTGTGCTACCCGCATCCACTGACATAACTGTGCCAGTAATAGCCGATGCTTGTTCGCTAAGTAAATACAGCACCACAGTAGCTCACTTACCTTTACCCTTCACCTTTATCAGTTTTAAAGTCAGGTGAATTTAGTACTTTTAAACCTTTAAAAGCAAACTCTGCAAGGGTCTTGTAACGTCTTTTTTTGACCACATCGAGGATCACTTGTTGATCAATATTCAGATAATCATGAACTAACGCATTACACAGACCAATTATCTAACCAAATTAAAAAAACGTAGAGAGCAAACAAGAATGTGACAGGGAAAATAAATCCATTGGGTAGTATAAATGATGAGAAACTTAACACAAAACTTGCGAGTGTGATAATCACGAAATCATCGAGGTTCAAACCAACGTATAAAGCTCTCATCTTACCACGCAATGATTTACTTAGTTTGAGCAACTTTGTTGTGCCGAGCGGCAACAATGTATTAGTTGCCAGCATCAATATCATGAATAACTACTCCAGTACAATACTGCGGGAAAGCTGCCTAAAGAGATCAAAACCATCCCACACTGTTGAGAAATCAAGAGCCTGACCGACAGGAACTACTCTATCTATTCCTTTTATCGACGGGTTTTGCGCAAGCTTTAACAGGCTGTGCTTTTCAATCTTCCAATAGCTGAGGGTTTGTAATTTATCGTCAACCATTGCCGCCAATTGTTCGACGCTATCAAGCTGGTATACAAGAAACAGACCAGAGCCAGAGTGCCAAGCTAACATTTTTTCATTTAACGAAGTTACGGGCAAGGCGCATATCCTGTTTTGCACTAAGGGTTTAGCCGCCCTCCCTTCACTTTGCAGCAGTTGACTGGTGACTAAGTGATTGTTCAATTGGTTGGCCACGATCGCATTACGTTGTGCCAAAACGTCTATTTGCTCAAATACCTTCTGTTGCAGACAAGCATCACCCAACCAAAAGATCACCCTAGGCGAAGAACAAGCCTGCTGGACATAGGGTTCAGTATCTTTCCAAAGTAAGCTCGACAATTTTACAACTTTCTCTTCAGAATCTACTGCCCTACCATTA
>JBLIBL010000106.1:0-10848 GCA_047633355.1 Polaribacter sp. | reverse complement strand
GCTTCTCTTTTTATTTTTTACGAGTTTTTTGGTGTCGTTACAAATTTAGTGGGTGGTTGGCTCGGCGCAAGGCTGGGTCTTAATAAAACGATGAATAGTGGGCTGGGCTTGCAAGTGTTAGCGCTATCTATGTTATTGGTTTCACCTCAATTGTTAACTGTTATGTGGGTTATGGTTGCTCAAGCAATATCTGGCATTGCAAAAGATCTTAATAAGATGAGCGCAAAAAGCGCAATAAAAATGTTAGTTCCAAAGGAGCAACCAAGTAAGCTGTTTAAGTGGGTTGCCATTCTTACCGGTTCTAAAAACACATTAAAAGGCGTTGGCTTTTTTCTTGGCGGATTTTTACTCAGTCAATTTGGTTTTACTCAATCCGTTTTAATTATGGCCACAATGTTATCTTTGGTGTGGTTGATTAGTTTGATGACGCTAGAAAAAGACCTTGGTAAAGTAAGCAATAAACCTAAATTTTCCCAAATTTTTTCGAAAAGACCCGCTATCAATTATCTGTCGCTTGCACGTCTATTTCTATTTGCAGCGAGAGATATTTGGTTTGTGATTGCATTGCCTGTGTATTTGTCTGAAAAGTATTTATGGTCTTATTCATCTATTGGTGCTTTTATGGCCTTGTGGATTATGGGTTATGGATTTGTGCAGTCATTAACCCCTAGTTTTTTAAAAACAAAAGACAAAACATTTAAATCTAATAATAAAAGTTATAGCCACCAGGCTGGAAAATGGGCACTTTTACTTTCGCTGATCCCTATTTCGATTAGTCTGAGTCTTGAGATTGAATCTTTTGCTGGGTTTAACTCGGAATATCTGTTAATCATTGGGCTGGCATTGTTTGCTATTGTATTCGCAATCAATTCTTCGCTTCATAGTTTTTTGATAGTCGATTTAGCTTCAGAAGATAGCGTCTCATTGGATGTTGGTTTTTATTATATGGCGAACGCTTCCGGCCGACTCATAGGAACAATATTCTCTGGATATTTGTATCAACAATATGGTTTAGACGTTTGTTTAATTTTCTCCAGTGGTTTTTTGTTATTAGCTAGTTTTTTTGTTTTTAAAATAAAAATAAAATAAATAGTGCTTAGTTATTGCAAATTTAAAATTTCTTAGAATTAAAAAAGACAACTATCGACAAGGATTAAATTATGAATGTGTTTTTTTACTTTGATTTATATGATAATGCAAAGGTATTTGAAAAATGAACCCTGTTATTTTGTTTGTCAGTAAACTTCCTGCAGAAATCAAGAACGTTTGGATAGAGAAAATACAAAAAGCATTACCAGAGGAACTAATTGTTGTTACTAAAAATATTGCGTCAACTGAACTTGGTAGGACTGTTTCAGATAGCGCTGAAATAGACAAGATCGAAATAGCGATCGTTGCCAATCCTGATTTAGCGGAACTTAAAGAATTAAAATCACTCAAATGGGTTCACGCCTTAGGAGCTGGTGTTGAAGGGCTTATTGATGTCGCTAGAGAGAATAAATTCCAAATTGTAAGAATGATCGATCCCAACCTTGCTAATACTATGGCCGAGTCAGTATTGGTTTGGACTTTGTTTATTAATAAAAAAATCCCTACCTATTTAGAACAACAAAATAATAAGCTCTGGAAACAGCAAGATTGTGTATCGGCATATAATTGTAAAGTTGGATTTCTTGGTTTAGGAGAAATGGGTATTGCAAGCGCTAATAAGCTTTTAGAAAACAACTTTCAGGTGCTTGGGTGGAGCCGCTCTAAAAAGTCGATTGATGGCGTGCAGACATTTTATGGCGAAAGAGAACTTAATGATTTTGTTAGCCAATGTCAAATTTTGATCTGTCTTTTGCCGTTAACTAATGAGACTAAAGGGATTATTAATCGACGATTACTTAAAAAATTACCAAAGGGTGCGTCTGTTATTAATTTTTCACGGGGTGGTATGCTAAATACTGATGATCTAATAAAGGAATTAGATAGCGAACATATTTATCATGCGGTTTTAGATGTGTTTGATCAAGAACCATTAGCACAAGAAAGTGTTTTATGGTCACATAATCAAATTACTGTGTTACCACATGTCGCCGCAATCACTGACCCAGATACAGCTGCGGTTATCGTAGCAAAAAATATAAAAAATTATAGGAATACTAGCGAGTTGAAGGAAGTTGTTAACCTAGCTAGAGGCTATTGATGGTTGCTTCAAGGGTAAGTATTATTATTCGCTATCAAGCTTATAACGCACAGCATCTCTTAAATCGACATAGTCATACTCAGAAAGTCCTGTGAATTCTAATACTTTCTCAGATATTTTTTGCCATTCAAAATCCACATCACACTGTGCTAGATAATCGGGTAAATTGACCATGTTTTCAGCCATTTTTAAAACACAAAGTAGTGTTTTTAATGTAGGGTTTTCGATAGTTTTGTCATCTAAAACACGATCAACAGAGTGATGATGTTTGACGGCCAAACACAAAATTTTTGGTAGGTTCCAAACGCGCGCGACTCTGTAACCTGCCGCTGCATGGTGGACTCCAAATGTTGCAAATTCTTCACTGGTAATTCTTCCATCTTCTCGGCTATACGAATATTCTATTATTTCTTGATAGTTATCATATTGTAATGCCAATATAGGTATACCACAATTATGAAATAACCCCAATGTATAAGCATCATCTGCCAAAGCAAGGTTTAATTGACGACAAATTGTGGAAGATACGACCGCAACTTTATGTGATAAATCCCAAAACAATGAAAGATCCATTTTTGTTTCTAGTGAGGACATAGTTTTTCTAAGCAATAGTGTTTTAAGGATTGCAATAATCCGTTCCACACCAAGCATAACAACGGCTTGGGGTATAGATGATATTTTTTTAGGCAAGCTAAAAGCTGGTGAATTAACGACTTTAATGACCGCTGCACTAACGCCCAAATCAGTAGCAATGACTTCGCCTATCTTTTGCAGATCGGCTTGACAGTCTTTGATTTTATCAATAATTCCAGGCTTTGGCGGAATATAAATGCCTTTGTCAGCGATATTTTGAGAGACTTTGATGTTTACGCTGCTAGGCATGATTTATAAAATTAATTGAGTTATTAATAAACTATAGTCATAAAATCAGAGTTCTGTTGTAAAATTGCTCTCAATAGTCTTAATTTTGTTAAATTTGGACCAAGATAAATGATGATTCTGACTGATGCTGATTAGTAACAAATTGTGACTTGGCGTAACAATTAAGATTATTGTCGGTCAAAACAATTCAAAGTAATAAGAAGAGAGGGTTCTTGTGAAGTTAAAAATAACCATATTATCTAGTGCCATTATTGGTTTCTTTCTAATAACGGCATTTACAAAGAATGAAATTAAATCGATTCTTTCGGAAGCTCATAGAAGTTCTGTTGGCTTTAAGCAAGGTATGTTTGCACCGGACTTTGAGCTGACTCGGTTGGATGGAAGCCAATTTAAGTTAAGCGATTATCGCGGTAAAAAAGCAGTCTATTTAGTTTTTTGGACCACTTGGTGTACTTACTGCCTGAGAAAAATACCAAAGCTTCAACATGCTCAAAAAATACTCGGTAAGCAGATTGAAATTATAGGCATTGATACCAGTGTTAAAGATACGATTGAAAAAGCCAGACAATTTAAGCAAGAACGTCATATTATTTATCCATTAGCATTTGATTTTGGTAAAAAAGTAACCGATTTATATAATGTATGGGGAACGCCAACTGAATTTGTGGTTGATATCAATGGTCGAATCGTTCTTCGTGATCATGTTCCGGACAATTTGTCAGAACATTTAAGTAATTGGAATATGATTGATTATTCTCTTGTGAATGATAAACTAATTGCAAGAAATAATTGCGATAAAGAAGAACTGCTTTGTTAGAGCGAAATAAACAAAATAAGAATCCCAAATTTGGTTCATTAAAACCTAAACAAATAAGCGCGCTTTCGTCAGGTTTAAATCGTCGCGCCTTCTTAAGAAACTCTTCTGCGACTTTCTTAGTAGCAAGCTTAATGGCATGTAAGCCAAATATTGAAACAAATAATACGCAAGGCGTTGATTCTCAGACGCTTGTGCTACAAGAAGGTACAAAAAAAAGCCCGTCTAAAGAACTTTTTGAATTCACTCAAGATGAAAAAAACAACTTAATACAAGTTCAGGCTCTTCTATTTCCTAAAGATGATGACGGCCCTTCCGCGGAAGAAATTAATGCTTTTACTTATTTAGAATGGGCGTTAACTGATCCTGATAATCAAGCTGATGGCGACGGTGATTTTATAATAAAAGGTATCGGTTGGCTAAATGGATTATCCAAACAAACACAGGGAGATAATTTTTTAAAATTATCTTTAGTTAAACAGGAAAAAGTACTACAACAAATTAGCCAGTCAAGTACTGGTGAAAATTGGATGTCGATTATTATTTATTACATCATGGAAGCTTTACTTTTCGATCCTATTTATGGAGGAAACCCTGATAGCATTGGTTGGAAATGGTTAGAGCATCAACCTGGATTTCCTGCACCCGATTCTGAAACTTTGTATAGGCAATTTCTGTAAAAGAAAAAAAATCACTGTTGAGATACGGATTTTGCTTGTTTTTGCTCTGTGACCTCTATACTCCATAACGATAAATATTTTTTATTTAGGCTTTAATTTATGAATGAAATGTTAGAATTTGATTGTTGTATTGTTGGGAGTGGAGCTGGTGCCGGGCCTGTTGCTTATGAGTTATCCAAAGCCGGATATAAAGTCGCAGTGCTAGAAAAAGGCAAATGGTATAAAGAGTCCGATTTTAGAAAAGATGAGCAATTATATAGGCATAGTGTTTTCCGTTCAAAATTTCAAGATGAGCGTCATGTTCTGGAAGAACCTGAAGGTGATGAAGGATTTAATTCTGCTGACTGGACTAGCGATACAACCGCTGATTTTTGGGGCGGGAATATTGTTGGCGGCGCATCTAATTTTATGAGCGCCTATTTTCATCGATTGAAACCTGAAGATTTTAAATTAATCTCTACTTTTGGAAAAATAGACGGCGCTAACACCGTAGATTGGCCAATCAGCTATGAAGATATGGAACCTTATTATGCCAAAGCGGAACAAGTTATTGGTATATCAGGGATAGTTGTTGAGCATCCGTTTTTAGAACCTCGGTCAACAAAAGATTATCCTTTTCCGCCTACTGTTGAGCATCCTATTTCATCTTGGTTTGATAATACCTGTAATGATATGGGGTTAAGTCCTTTGCCCATGGCTAGAGGGATTTTATCGCGCCCGCATAATGGAAGAGAGTCTTGTCAGTATTCTGGCTATTGTGGCAGTTATGGCTGTGCTTCTGGCGCTAAGGCGAGCTCTCGTGCAGCCTTACTTGATCAAGCTGTAGCTACCGGAAACTGTAAAATAATTACGCAAGCAAAAGCCTATCAAATTAATTCAGATAGTCAAGGCAATGCAACGTCCGTTGATTATTATGATCTAGGCAGTTCAACTGACAATCCTAAAACAATTAGTGTGAATGCTAAAATAATTGTGGTTGCTTGTTATTCAATTGAATCCGCAAGGTTGTTATTAAGTTCAAGCGGAGAAAAACATCCTCGAGGTCTAGGCAATCAACATGATCAAATAGGTAAAAATTTGCATTGCTGTGCTGGTGGTACAGGTCATGGTATTTTTGAATTTGATCAATTTACTAACGAGCAAGCCGACCAATTAAAAACTCGCGGACCATTTTTTAATAGAGCTTTGCAAGATTGGTATTTCATAGATGATAAAAAAGTATTTGGTAAACGAATTAAAGGCGGAACCATTGATTTTGTTTTTGATCCACCATCACCTGCGTCGGATGCAAATTCTCAAAAATGGCAAGATGGTAATTTACTTTGGGGAACGCCCTTAAAACAGAAAATAAAATCCTATTTTACTCAGTCCAAAGATTTTAAATTTGAGGTTTTTTGTGATTGGTTAACCAATGATAATTGTCATGTTAGTTTGGATGGAAGTGAAAAAGATAAATGGGGATCGCCTGTCGCTAAAGTAAAAGCAGGATTTCATCCGCATGATCTAAAGGTGGGAAGTTATATTGTTGAGAAGGGCAAACAAGTAATGAAAAATCTAGGTGCACAAAGTGTAACCGGTAGTGCATTTACATCACCAACATCAAACTTGATTGCAGGCGGTTTGCGTTTTGGTAATGACCCTAAAACTTCAGCGCTTGATGCTGATTGTAGAGTGCATGGAACAGATAACTGTTTTGTTACTGATGGTAGTTTTATGCCAAATGGCGGCAGCGTTACGCCTACTTTTACTATTTATGCTAATTCTTTTAGAGTGGCAGATAAAATAAAAGCGCAGTTGGCTTAATAAATTTTATTGGCAAATTATATAATCATCAACTATACATTAAAATATCTTGTCATAAACTCGTAATATATCTATTAGATACTCTCTTTTTAAGTGATCTAGGGATTTACCCATGCCTGCAAAAATACTGTTAGTTGAAGATGAAGAGCCTATTCGAGAAATGCTTCGCTATGCTTTAGAAAAAGATGGTTACGAAGTAATTGAAGTGGCAAATGCCATGATGGCTCGAGAATCTCTAATGACCGAACGGCCTAATCTTGCAATTGTTGATTGGATGATGCCAGAAGAGTCAGGTGTAGAATTTATTAAGCGGTTAAAGCAAGATGAGATCTGGGCTAATTTACCTGTGATTATGCTGACTGCTCGGGTTGAGGAGATGGATAAGGTTAAAGGTTTAGAAAACGGTGCAGATGATTACATGACAAAACCGGTAGCAATTAAAGAACTGTTAGCTAGAATAAAGGCTTTACTAAGACGAGCATCTCCAAATCAATTAAATGAAACTATAGAATCGTTAGGCATCACTTTAAATATGGCAACTCGTCAATGCTATATTGACAATCAATTGTGTTCAATTGCTGGAGCAGAATTTAATTTACTAAACTTCTTTTTGATGCATAAAAATAAAGTTTATTCACGCTCTCAACTGTTAGATTTTGTCTGGGGACAAGGCGTTTACTTAGAAGAGCGAACGATAGATGTACATATGTTGCGCCTGCGAAAAATTTTGAAACCTTCAAGTAAAGACAAATATTTTATTACCGTTCGAGGTATGGGATATATGTTTACAGATACTGAATAGGTTTAATGGATTGTTATGAATAGTGCTTGGTCAAAAGAGTTATTAAGAATTTTCTTTGTGATGGTGTCAACCTTAGCTTTTGGCTTTTCTTCGGGCTATTGGTTGTTTTCAGTGATATTTCATTTTTTACTGTATATCGTTTGGATTATGGCTCAATTGCGAAGCTTTGAACGATGGATCAGAAATGGCGCACATTCAAAAAATGCACCAGATACCAGTGGCATTTGGGAGTTGATTGTTCAACATATTTATCGAACACAAAAGAAGAATATAGACCGTAAAAAAAGCTTAAGTGGTTTAGCAAAACGTTATCAAGCGATGATGAAAGCGTTACCTGATGCAACAATTGTATTAAATGAAAATTTTGAAATTGATTGGGCTAACCAAGTTGCAGAAGAAATATTAGGCATTGATATTAGTCATGATACTGGCCACCGAATAGACAATATTATTCGTGATGTACTAATTCAAGAATTATTAAATGGTACCTCATTAAAATCCTCCGTAGTAATGGTTTCCCCTGTCGATCAACAAAAAACGTTAGTCCTAACCAAAGTGGAGTATGGCGATAATCAAACATTATTAACGGCAAGAGATATTACTCAAAGACTGGCATTACAAAAGATGCGTAAAGCGTTTATTGCTAATGCCTCTCATGAATTGCGCACGCCTTTAACCGTTATCTCGGGTTATTTAGAAATGCTTAATGGTGATGAAAATTTACCATTATCAGTTAATAAAATGATCTTTAATGCTTATAAACAAGCCAATAGAATGGACCAAATTCTGGATGATTTATTAACTTTATCAAAATTAGAAGAAAAGAGCGTTGCCGTTAGTTTGGACGATTTAATTAATGTACCTGAGTTAATTCAAAAATTAGTTGCCGATTTTAGTAAAACAACAGGCAAAGATACACACGAGATAAACGTTAATATTGATGAAGAACTGAAAATAAGAGCGACTGATGTCGAGTTTTTTAGTGTCTGCCAAAACTTATTAAGTAACGCTATTAAGTATTCCCCCAAAGGCTCTCTAATTAATGTTTGTTGGTGTCTTGCCGAGGACGGGGCTGCCTGTTTGCAAGTGACCGATAATGGTGAAGGTATTGCGCTAGAGCATTTGTCCAGATTAACAGAAAGGTTTTACAGAATTAATCTGAACCGCTCTAGGGATGTGGTTGGTACAGGTTTAGGCCTTTCAATTGTTAAACATATTATGGAAAACCATGGTGGCTACTTAGACATTCAAAGTGAGTTAAATATTGGTTCAACCTTTACCGCGCATTTTCCAAGTTCACGTGTTTTTACAGACTAATAATTAAGTGTTTTTGAAATAAATTCAAAATAACTCAAGTTGTCATATTTCTGTCAAATTTGGTTATTAAGATAGCGGGTTAGCGGCAGTTAAAACAGCAAACGAGCCTTAGAATTTAATAATTTAACCAGTTATAGAATACCTATAATGATTATTTGGAGAACAACAATGAAGTATTTTAAACCAGCTATCACTGCATTATCTATGGTTGCTATAAGTCATGGTGCAATTGCAGCATCAACTGACGATAATTGGGTTGATGTTTACGGTAAAGTGATGTTGACTTTAGACTCTGTGAATGACGCTAACGGTGATGAACGGTGGGAATTAAATAGTAATGCCACTCGATTTGGTGTTAAAGGCTTTGGAGATTCTGGCGTTGAAGGCGTTGAAGTTTTTTATACAATGGAATGGGCTGTTGATATTACAGATGAAAGCAAAGAGGATAATTTCACTTCTAGAAATCAATATATTGGTTTAAGAGGCCGTTTTGGTGAAGTATTAGCGGGAAGAAGTAATACGCCAACCAAGACACTGGTTAAAGAAATTGATTTATTTAACGATTTTCAAATGGAATTTAAAACGAGTTTCAACGCTGAAAAACGAATGAGTGATATTGTTCAATATAAAACCCCAAAGTTAGGTGGCTTTACAGCAAAAATTGCGTTAGTTCCAGGCGAAGAAACAAATGTTAGTGATGCTGTTTCGACGTCGTTTGAATACAAATCAGGAAATTACACTTTTGGTATGTCTTTTGATGATGGTATTGAGGGCGAAGACGTAACTACGCTACGGGGTTTAGCCAAGTTTAATAGCGATAACTGGCAAGTCGGTTTAATGTATCAGGATACAGATAATCTCGGTAATTCAGCTGACGGCATGATATTCAGCACTCGTTATAAAATCGGTAAACACGCTTTAAAAGTTCAACTGGTTGAGTCTGATGTGTGGCAAGCTGGGGTGAGTTCGAAAGTAATCTATACTTCACAACAAATTATTGGTTGGGATTATAAGGCAAGTAAAAAAACAACTTTCTTAACTTATTTAAGTAATAGTGAAGAAGGTGCTTCGGGTGAAAATGATAGCGTTTTTGGGGTTGGTATTGTGCAGAAATTCTAGATTTTATACAGATTTTAAGGGGGTTACAGTGATGTAACCCCCTTTTTTGTGAGTATCACAATCGTTAATGTGTAGTCGTTATTTACCGGTCATATAGAGGTCATATAACTTTCATCTAATTGTTACAATCAAAATAATAATAAGTGAATAAATAATAAGTGACAGTCACTTTTACTTCTCTTTTACTTCTTTCTTTTACTTTTACTTTTTTTGATTTGATAATATCATTTGTGGGTGCAAACAAATTGCGTTTGTGAGATATTGACTATATTGTGACTGTCACTTATAAAACACTTATCTGTACTCCTTATTGTATTTTTTCCTACTATTTAAAGTTTTTATTAAAAAATCTCTTTTTGAGATATCTTTTAATAAAAACATACTGTAAGATAGATTAATACTGAGAAAATTACTTCTGGGTATTTGCGGTTAACGGATGATAATGATTGCCGCCATCATATTTTGGTTTTCTTGGAGGTTGACCGTTTGATGGATGTGATTGTGTTGTAGCGGAGAGCTTTGTATGGTGCCAGCACTGTATTAGTCCTCCATAATGTAAGCTTATAAACCAATGAATTAAGGTAAAAACTATGAAAACTATGCTAACAAATCGATCATTATTGACTGGTCTGATGATAATGACCAGCGCAACCTACGCCCAAGCCGATCATGCTACTGATTATGAACCCTTGGTCTTTGGCGCCACTTACGTAAGCGCTGGCGCCGAAGCAATATTCGGTGGCGACATTGTAGCGACTACTTATTTCGTAGGTGGAGCTGTTACCAGCGTCACAGGCAATATCCAGGCCGGAACCGCTATAACGCTCGGCGCCAGCAGTAAAGTGACAGGCTATACGGAATCTGGCACTGCTACAACGCTCGGCGCATCTACAGCTGTCGATGGCATATCGTATCATGGCACTGCCCTTACTATAGGAGCCGGCGCCTTAGGCAATGGATCTCCCCGAACACTAGCACATTTGGATTATACAATGGGTCAAGTTACCGATGCACGGGATCTTCTTAGTACATTAGACGATAATGAATTCATTAAAAATGAACTCATTTCGACGATGGATGTAGACACAAGACTCGACCCTCAATATGACACTGACGGGGTAGATGGTAATGGGGTTCGGGACCAAAATACCTTTATCAATATTAATAATACTGTCGTCTATAACCTAGCTAGTCTAACAACGGGTGCGGGCATAACCCTCTCGCTTACGTGCGGATACGATTA
>JBLIBL010000105.1:0-11082 GCA_047633355.1 Polaribacter sp. | reverse complement strand
CGACACCAAGTGGCACTCTGGGTTTCTAACTATCGCAAAAAGCACTAAAGCGCCTATTTTGCCATTGTTTGTGGATGCTAAAAACTCGCCTTTGTTTTATGGTGTTTCCATGCTTTATAAACCGCTAGCAACCACGTTGTTGGTGAAGGAGATGTTTAAACAAAAACGCAAACACTTACCGATTAGAATAGGCGAACTTGTGCCTGTAGAGTCGTATTTGAATAGCAAACTGTCGAAGCGCCATCTGGTGAAGCTGTTCAAAAAACACCTTTATTACATTGCGTATGGCAAAGGCGGCGTTTTTCAGACTCAAGCCGCAATTGCGCTCCCGGAAGACAGGCAAACTTTATCAAAATGCATTAAGAAAAAATGTGAATTACTGGGTGAAACTTCTGACGGAAAGTTAATTTATCTTTATCAACATGACACAAGTTCGTCGGTAATGCGAGAAATTGGCCGTTTGCGCGAAATTGCGTTTAGGGCGGTAGGCGAAGGTACAAATAAGCGTCGCGATATTGATAAATATGACAACGATTATTATCATCTCATTTTATGGGACAAAGAAGACTTAGAAATTGCCGGTGCCTATCGTTTTGGTGATGCCAAGCATCTTGTTCAATCCAAAGGAGTGTCTGGCTTGTATTCCAGTACTTTATTTACCTACTCTGAAATGATGACGCCATATTTCGAGCAAGGTTTAGAACTGGGGCGAAGCTTTGTGCAGCCAAAATATTGGGGCAAACGCAGTCTAGACTACCTATGGTATGGCATTGGCGCGTTTTTAAAAAAACATCCTGAATATCGCTATTTATTTGGCCCGGTAAGCCTGAGCAATGCTTACCCTAAACCAGCCAAAGATTTACTTATACAATTTTACTCGGCGCACTTTGGCCAAAGTTCAAAATCAAGAGCTAAAGCCGCTGCAAAAGTGCCTTATTTACTGCCAATTAAGTCAATATCGCCTTTTAAAGGTGAAGACTACAAACAGGATTTCACCCATTTAAAACATCTTTTAGCGAATATGGGTTTGGCTGTTCCAACTCTATATAAACAATATTCAGAGACCTACGATGAAGGTGGCGTCGAGTTTGTCGATTTCAGTATTGATGCTGAGTTCGGTGACTGTATCGACGCGTTGGTGATTGGCGATATAAGTATGATGAAACAGAAGAAAAGGTCTCGTTATCTGGCTTCCACTTAGCAGCGACAATATACGCTGACTAAAAGCGAGCTTCTGATGCACTTAACCAAGTAGATACAATAAAATTAAGGCAAACCATTTTCAATACTGGAATGCTATTAACTTTTGAAAAGAATATAACAGCCAATCAGAGCATTACAATTTCAGGCGATATTAAGTACATATTAAATATTAAACTCAAGCAAGCATTGGCTAATTTTTACAGTAATAAAGGTGGGGGCAGACCTATCGTGATGATGAAATACAAAAGGTATTTACTACAAAAGATATGCTAGTTGATTGGAGTAGCTTACAGAATGATTGTAAATTTAAACATTTATCAGACAAGGTCTAGCTTAGTAGGCATAATCGAGTTTATTTTTATAAAGATGATTATAAAAGGGATGCGATTAATATTTTAGCTATGATTGAAAATGAAGTGAAAAAAGACAACTAACTTGTTGAGAGTGGATTCAGTATAAAACTTCAGTTTAGCGTACTTTATACTACTGGGATTTAAGGAGACAGCCATGTTATTTTTTTTTGCTCACACTACTTCCGCTCAAATCCTAATTATTTTAGGTAATCGCTGTTGTTTCTCAATTTGAGATGAATTATTTCAATATAATGACCTTGTAAAGCCATGAATTTATGAATTATTTCCATTAGGCGTTAAGCATAATTGAAATTTTCAACGTTAATGACGTGTTAGTAAATGAGTCATTGACCTAAGACTTTTTGCAAAGTCATCAGTGAGGTTAGCTCTCTATTCTGGTGCAGCTGAACAGGACGATATGCAGCCTAAAATAGCTGCTCGCAGCTTATATTTGACCATTCCAGGAGCCACTGGAGCAATGGAATTTAAGAATTTCCCCCTCCATTTATACTCAGGAAATTGGACAGCGTCCATTAGGAGCCTTCAGCACCTTTGATAATGACTACGGTTCATTGTTTTAAATTTTTAATTCAGTTAGCGAATTTGTTTAAATTTTAAGCTAATTAAGATGGACGACAATAATAAATTATAGTGAAAAAAACATCCAAAGTGAAATTTAGAATCGTTTAAATTTCATACCTAAATAGTCAGAACTTTAGCTGAGCTTTTAAATGGCCCTGTCAAATTACTGAATTAGGATAAGAGGAATAAACTTAATTAAAACATTTTTAGTCATGAATTAACTAATTTATTAAGCTTATATTTTCTCTGGATGTTTTAAGTATAAAGAAAAAAACGTTACTAATATCAATTTTTTTGAGTATCTTTTTGAATAACTAAAGGGTCTGGGATGCAAGCGATTAAGATATACCGAACTAGTAAAAAATAATCTTAAATTGCTATTCATCTAATTTTGTTGACTATATTCGACTTATTACTATATTAGTAAGGTCCAAATATTTGGTCGGTAGGATTCATTTTTAATAGGGAAATAACATGACAAAAATATTAATTACACTAGCATTCGCGGTATTCAGTTCTTTATCAATTGCGAAAGACAGGTTAGAAATTTACGAAGATTATGACGTAGGCACCGAAATTAGGATGGTGACTACAGTTAAAGTCGACCCTAATATGGAAGATATCTATCTAGCTGGCCTCAGTCAAAGTTGGGTTAAAGCGGTTAAAATTCAGAAAGAACTTGGCTTTATCAAAGATTGGAAAATCTTTAGTAGTGATTTGCCAATGAGTGGTGATTTTAATATGTTGTTGGTTGTGACTCTGGCCAGCGGCGCTGACATGGAGCCTAATAAAGCAAAATATGACGCGTTCATAAAGAAGTGGAGCGAGTCTGATAAACAAATTGTTAGAGAAATTTCAGCAAAGTATCCAGAAGTGAGAACACTGACTGGTGAGTATCGCATGCGTGAAATCATGCTCAAATAAATAGAGACGCGCTTTATTACTGAAAGGTGATAGGGCGCTATATCAAAATTATGACAAAGAAATCAAACAATCCTGATTTGAAGACATGCAAAAAGCACTCTCTAGTATGTTGTTACGTATTCATGCACAACGCCTAGGACTAAGTATAGCTTGTTTCAAGAACCTAGATTTTATCCTTAGCAAATTTTATTGCGATGTAGCCTCATCAGGACCAAAAAAGCTTACTCAGCCAACCTTATTAGATCTTATAGTCATGCGCTTATAGAAAAATAAATAGCGTACTACTCTCAACAATGGCACTTAGATAGAAGATTTAATCTTGCCGTTGCCTTTCTTATCTAAGACATAATGTTTTTCCTCTCTTAAGATGCGTCGATGCTAATGCACTGCAAGTAAATTATGTTATATAACGGTTTGCCGGTGCGATTGTTTTTAAGCAATAGGTGTATGTTTGTTATTGACTTTACTAAAACAAGGAGAACTATTATCGCTGTAGAAAGTAATGATAAAAATCAATTAAATAGTGTGCTCCGCGAATTCGACATTGGCCAAATTAATTCTGTGTTAAACACACTTAAATCTACAATGATGGCGTCTGCCAACGATTTTCCCAATCAAGGCATTCGATCTAATCACGGTGATGATGGCTTTATCGATAAAGAACATTTTTAAGGCAATTAAAAAGCTGTTTGGGGGCAAAATAATTTAATTTCTGCGCATTTCTTAACTGAAGGAGCAGAAATTCAAAAGGCTGTTGCCATGGTAACGTTGAAAGAGGGATACAGCGGCTCAAGCTCAGGTATTGGCTAGGCTTCTGGTTTCTCAATATCCGATAATTTATTTATGACTAACAACCATGTGATCCCTAACTCAGATTTCTGTGACCAAGTTAACATGCAGTTTATGTATTAGGATAATTATGATTCTGAACCGACTTTTTAGGTTTATTTTTTTACTCATCCACACAGCATATTTTAAATCTTAGTCTAAACTAAATGGTAATAGCATTAATCTTAATTAAGTCACCTTCATAACACTACTTTTAGAATCATAAGTAAATATACGCTTAAAATACCTATTGGAGAGGGGCAATGAGCATCTTTGATCAATACCAAAAACGCTATGAAAGTCATCAGCAAGAAGAATATTCGCTGTCTGATTATTTGAAATTATGCAAATCGAATCCTGAAGTCTATGCCAATGCGGCTGAACGAATGTTAATGGCGATAGGTGAACCTGAACTTATTGATACCGCTAAAGATCCTCTGTTGAGTCGTATATTTTTCAATAAAATCATGCATCAGTACCCTGCATTTAAGGGGTTCTATGGTATGGAAGACTCAATTCAGCAAATTGTTGCCTATTTTAAGCACGCCGCGCAAGGTCTCGAAGAAACCAAGCAAATATTATATTTATTGGGTCCTGTTGGTGGCGGTAAATCCTCTATCGCGGAAAAATTAAAATCGTTAATGGAAATACACCCCATTTATGCCATAAAAGATTCTCCGGTATTTGAAAGCCCACTTGGACTTTTTGATCTAGATGAAGATGGTAAATTACTTAATCAAGAATACGGTATTCCATTGCGTTGTCTAAATAACATCATGTCACCTTGGGCTGTGAAGCGTTTGAATGATTATGGTGGTGATATTTCAATGTTTAGAGTTGTTAAATTGACCCCCTCAATCTTAAATAGAGTTGCTATTGCAAAAACAGAACCTGGGGATGAAAACAATCAGGACATATCAGCCCTCGTTGGTAAGGTGGATATTCGAAAGTTAGAAGAATTTGCACAAAGCGACCCCGATGCCTACAGCTATGATGGCTCACTGTGTCGTTCTAATCAGGGAATGATGGAATTTGTTGAGATGTTTAAGGCACCTATTAAAGTCCTTCATCCATTATTAACAGCAACGCAGGAAGGCAACTATAATGGTACTGAAGGTATGTCGGCATTACCTTTTCGTGGCGTCGTACTTGCTCATTCAAATGAGTCTGAATGGACGAGCTTTAGAAATAACAAAAATAATGAGGCTTTTCTTGATAGGGTTTACATTGTCAAAGTGCCTTACTGTTTGCGTGTTAAAGAAGAAATTAATATTTATAAAAAGCTAATTAATAATTCTTCGTTATGTGAGGCTCCCTGTGCACCCAATACCCTAGAAATGTTGGCTCAATTTTCAGTATTGTCACGGTTGATTAAACCTGAAAATTCAAGTGTTTACTCAAAAATGAAGGTCTACGATGGTGAATCGCTTAAAGACACTGACCCAAAAGCTAAGTCCTACCAAGAATATAGGGATTATGCAGGTGTTGATGAAGGAATGACCGGTTTATCGACACGGTTTGCATTTAAAATTTTATCACGAGTCTTTAATTATGATTCAACTGAGATTGCGGCAAATCCCGTACATCTACTCTATATACTTGAAAAACAAATTGAACAAGAACAGTTCCCTCAGGCGATTCACGAACAATACCTTGAAAACATCAAAGCATTTTTAGTTCCTAATTATATAGACTTTATTGGCAAGGAAATCCAAACATCATATTTGGAATCCTATTCAGAATATGGTCAAAATATATTTGATCGTTATGTTATTTATGCTGATTTTTGGATACAAGATCAGGAATATCGAGATCCAGAAACCGGAGAGAATTTTGATCGGCAACTACTGAATGATGAACTAGAAAAAATAGAAAAACCAGCCGGAATATCAAACCCTAAAGACTTTAGAAATGAAGTTGTAAATTTCGTTTTAAGAGCTCGTGCCATCAATGATGGTGTCAATCCAAAATGGAACAGTTACGAAAAATTGCGAAGCGTGATTGAAAAAAAGATGTTCTCAAATACCGAAGATTTGCTTCCAGTGATTTCTTTTAATGCCAAGTCCTCAGCAGATGATAATCAGAAACATGAGGATTTTGTTAGTCGAATGGTGTCCAAAGGCTATACAAGAAAACAAGTTCGTCTGCTTTGTGAGTGGTATCTCAGGGTAAGAAAGTCATCTTAACTCGGGAGGTTTTCTGTGCAAATAATCGATCGAAGGCTCAATCAAAAAAATAAAAGTACTGTTAATAGGCAGCGCTTTATTAGGCGTTATCGTTCACAAATAAAGAAATCGATCGCTGATCGAATCATTAATCGCGGTATTACTGATGTTGATGAAAGTGAAAGTGTTTCCATTCCATCAAAGGACATAAGTGAGCCTTCATTCCGTCATGGTCAAGATGGTAAAAGAAATAGAGTTTTCCCAGGCAACAAAGAGTTTTCAGTCGGCGATCAAATACCTCGTCCACTGCCTGAGGATGGGCGAGGAGGTAAACGGGCGAGTGATAGTGGCGAAGGCAATGATGAATTCATGTTTGAATTATCTAGTGATGAGTATATGAATATCTTGTTTGAAGATTTGGAGTTACCAAATCTTCAAAAAAACAAGCTTAAGAAACTGATTAATTATAAAAACATTCGCTCCGGCTTTAACACTGATGGAACACCTTCTAACATTGATATAGTGCGTTCACTTAAAGTTTCTCTGGCAAGAAGAATAGCGATCATAAGTCCCTTAAAAAGGCGACTAAAAATACTAGAACAAGCATCGCAACAATTCACCCGCGATGATCTTGTGCATATTAGTCAGGCAGACGATGAAATAATAGCTCTAAAACGCAGAATTAAAAGAATACCCTATATCGATTCATTTGATCTACGTTACAAACATTTTACCAAATTACCTCTACCAACGACGAATGCGGTTATGTTTTGTTTAATGGATGTGTCAGGTTCAATGGATCAGAAAACCAAAGAAATTGCTAAACGATTTTATATCTTGTTATACATGTTCTTAAAACGAACATATAAGGATGTCGAAGTTGTTTACATTCGTCATCATACCCAGGCTAAAGAAGTCGATGAACATGAGTTTTTTTATTCTCAAGAAACCGGTGGAACGATCGTTTCTAGTGCTTTAACGCTCATGCAAGAAATCTTAGATGAACGCTATAATCCTGAAGATTGGAATGTTTATGCTGCGCAAGCCTCAGATGGTGATAACTGGGATAATGACTCTGTTAAGTGTGGCCGGTTGTTGAGTACCTCAATTTTACCGCGTGTACGATATTTTGCCTATGTAGAAATAACTGAACGAGAACCGCAAACACTTTGGTATGAATATCAAAGTTTGCTAGAGAATTTTGATAATATTGCTATGAAAAAAATCGTTCAACAAAGTGATATATACCCTATCTTCAGAGAGTTTTTTCAAAAACAAGGCATTAATTAAAAATTCAACAATAGTCTCAAAAGTCGAGGTTGATGATGTCCAATAAACGATTACAATCTAAAAAAGTGAAAGTCGCTGGGCCGATTTCAACCAGTGCGGACTGGAGCTACGATCTTATTAATCAATATTATGCTGCCATTGAGGATATCGCCAAAGATTTTGGATTGGACACTTATCCAAATCAAATGGAAATTATCTCTGCAGAGCAGATGATAGATGCCTATTCCAGTGCTGGAATGCCAATAGGATATAATCATTGGTCTTTTGGAAAGCATTTTATTAGTAATGAGCAATCTTATCGGCGAGGTCAAATGGGCCTAGCCTATGAAATAGTTATAAATTCAAACCCTTGCATCGCCTATTTAATGGAAGAGAACAGTATGATGATGCAAGTATTAGTTATTGCTCATGCTTGCTTTGGACATAACTCATTCTTTAAAGGGAATTATTTATTCAAAACGTGGACAGATGCTGAAGCAATAATCGATTATTTAGTTTTTGCAAAAAGTTATATCAGTGATTGTGAAAAAAAATATGGTGTTGATGAGGTCGAAGGTATTTTGGACTCTTGCCATGCATTAATGAACTATGGTGTAGACCGTTACAAACGCCCTTCTCCTATATCAATGCGTGAGGAAAAACAGCGCCAAAAAGATCGGGAACAATATTTACAATCACAGGTTAATGAGCTTTGGAATACCATTCCACAAAAATTGCAAAGTGAGGATGGTAAAAGTCGATTTCCCAGTGAGCCTCAAGAAAATATTTTATATTTTATTGAAAAAAACGCACCATTAATGAAACCATGGCAAAGAGAAATTGTACGAATAGTAAGAAAAATTGGACAATACTTTTATCCACAACGTCAAACACAAGTTATGAATGAAGGTTGGGCTTGTTTCTGGCATTACACTATCTTAAATGAATTGCACGAGCGAGGCCATGTCACCGACGGTTTTATGATTGAATTTCTAAAAAGTCACACCAATGTTGTTGCTCAGCCTGATTTTGATAGCCCCTATTATAATGGCATAAATCCGTACGCGTTAGGCTTTAAAATGATGATTGATATCAGGCGTATATGTGAACAACCAACGGATGAGGATAAAAAATGGTTTCCCGAACTCGCAGGAACACCATGGAATGAATCATTGACCTTTGCAATGAAAAATTTTAAGGACGAAAGTTTTATTGCACAATACTTATCACCTAAAGTCATACGAGACTTGAAACTTTTTACGCTGAATGATGATGCAGAATTAAAGGATCTTAATATTACCGCTATTCATAATGATTTTGGATATCAAGAAATTCGAAAAAACCTTTCAACTCAATATAATATTAGTATGAAGGAACCGAATATCGAAGTCTATGATGTTGATATTGTTGGTAATAGATCTCTCACTATTCGCCATATACCGACTAATAATATTAATTTGGCAGACACTACTTCAGAAGTCATGAAGCATCTTCATAAATTATGGGGCTTTCCTGTTAAATTAATATCTGAAGATGCAAATGGCGAGCAACATGTATTAAATCGATGTCCATTAGAAGAATCTGCAGGCAACGATGGTCAATCTAGCAACACAACTATTGGTCGCTTTCTATACTAAGATCGAATAACTCCGATGTAATGTGTTTACGTACTATCTTCTTTTGGAGTGAAAAATGGAGTTGAAAACCAATAAAGTTTATCACTCTCTTTCACATTAAAAGAGCAAGCTGATTGCTATTAAATTATTACATGTAAAATGATATGCTGTGTTTACTCACAAGGACTTCGGTACAAATATCAATCCTAACGAATCGATGTTAGATGGATGTTCAAGTCACTAAATTTAGAAATCATCAAAAAGTATAACTTCATTACGGCCTCTTTTCTTTGCCTCATACATTGCCTTGTCGGCACATTCGAGCAACATACTTTGAGTCTTTGCATGTTGAGGATAAATTGCCACTCCAATACTTGAAGAAATATTCAAAATCTTACTATTGGTCAGTAAAAAAGGTTCTTCTAAAACTTCTCGTATTTTATTACCTACATTTTTTGCACTGTCAGAAATATCAGGGAGTACAACCACAAACTCATCCCCCCCAATTCGTCCTACTGTGTCTGTAGTGCGCAAGCAATATTGAATACGTTTGGATACTTCTTTTAATAACCAATCACCGACGTGATGTCCGTGGACATCATTTACCTGTTTGAATCCATCCAAATCAATAAAAAGAATAGCCATATGTTTTTTATTGCGTTGAGCAGAGGCGATAGCTTTCTTTAATATGTCATTGAGTAAGCGACGATTAGGCAGCAGTGTTAACGGATCATATGAGGCCTCCTTATCAAGACGTATTTGAATGTTTTTTTGGTCAGTAATATCATAATTGACACCAACGATCCGAATTGCTTTACCCTTCATGTCAAAACTGGTTTTTGATACAGCTTTAATATAATGAACCGAATTATCAGGCCATACAACACGAAATTCAGGACAATATTCTCTCTCATTTGCCAATGCAGCCTTTATTTCGCCGTCAATATGTCCCCGATCATCTATGTGTACTCTGGAAATCCATGCCTCATATAAATCGTCAAACTCTGATTCATTTAAGCCATATAATTTATACATCACGGCGTCCCAATTCAAAATATCATTCTCAACATCCCAATCCCAAATCCCTACAATTCCGGCTGACGCACCCGCTTTTAGACGATCAACTAATACTTCCAATTTCGCTTTCGCCTGACTGTCTTTTCTGCTGCTGCTTGTAATATTCATCATCACAAGCAGTAAAAATCCCGATAAAATCGAGCCACCGATGCCGAGCAGGTTAGCTATGTTATTTTCAATATCACTTTCAAAAGCGGGGGTGCTATAAAACTGCATAGTCCAAGTTCGACCGGGAAATTTGATTGCTTTAGTAATTGAAAAAGAAGGTTTAACGTTTTTTCTATCAGAACTAGATAAATAATTCTTAAACACATTAGGAGCATAAAGTAGGTCATCTAAATTTACTGAATTTCCGTCATATATTAAAAAATTTACGTGCTGATTATTGGTATTTAATTTAATGCCATTAATCAGATTATCCATACGAAATGGACTATATACATATCCGATGAGTGCTTTTCGGCGCTGCTCTTTGTTTTCAATAGATTCTCCATCGCGATAGAGGGGAAGATACATAAGAAATCCATTTTGTAAATCAGTACCACTTTCCTGAACCAGTTTAACCTTAGCTGAGTATGCGACACTACCGCTATCGCGAGCGATGTCCATAGCCATACGGCGAGACTTTTCTGAGTACATATCATAACCAAAGGCACGCTGATTTCTAGCCGTGAATGGCTCAAGATAGAGAATACTACTGTACTGATCGCGCAATCCTGCGGGAAATATATTAAATTGGTCGAAGCCTTCTAGCTGAACCGTATTGACAAAAGCGTCTATTTCTTCCGGTTTGAGCATAGCAGCATAACCAATACCTTGAATGCCTGGCCAATATTTATCAACTTGCAAATTGCTTATATAATAATGAAATTCGAGGCGACTAACTGTGTCACTCGATTTAAATAGCCCTAAACCGCCGCGCAACATTTGCTCATATCCCTTCATACGCTCTTTGATTGAGCTAATCTGTTGGGCAACCTCAAATTTAAATAGATCTTGGGTATGGAGTTGGGCAGATTTATTGGCGATGGACCAAGTAATAGCGGTCGCAAGGAGACAGAATGA
>JBLIBL010000104.1:0-11160 GCA_047633355.1 Polaribacter sp. | reverse complement strand
TTTGAAAAGCAAAAAAAGATAGGTATTCTGGGAGCACGACTTCTTTTTGAAGACGAAACAATTCAGCATGACGGCCTTAAATATCATAAATTACCTTCTTTTCAAAATATCTGGCTGATCGACCATCCGGGTAAAGGGCTGCCTGAATGGCTGACAACTAACAACAAAATAAAAAAAGTTCCTTCTGTAACAGGGGCATGTATGCTTATGGAGAAAGCGACTTATCAAGAGCTTGGTGGATTAGATGAATGCTATGTGCTGGGTGACTTCGAAGATAGCGACCTATGTTTAAAAGCACTTAAAGCTGGATATGAAAATTATATTGATAGTTCGACCTCGCTCTATCACTTAGAAAGACAATCTCAAAACCTATTTAATGATACCTCTTGGAAGTTTAAATTGACTATATACAATGGTTTGCAACACGCAAAGCGCTGGAATTCAAGTATAGTCAAGTTGTTAGCGCAAGGGAATGAATGATGAGTATAAATAAAGAAAAAATATTAATTATTGCGCACGGGCATCCAGATCATAGTAAGGGAGGAGCTGAGGTTGCTGCTTATAATTTATTTAAAGAGTATCAGAGACAAGGTTTAGATACGCTTTTCTTAGCTAGATCAGGTGAAAAGTCGCATGGAGGAACAGTATTTTCAACACGAAATAGCGGACGTGAAATATTGTTTCATACAGGTATTGGTAATTGGTTCAATTTACAATGTTTAGAAGCAAAGCACATGTATCAAGACTTTGCAGATCTGCTTGAACGATATAAGCCTACGGTGATTCACTTTCATCACTATGCTCATATGGGTTTAGAAATGATCAAGGTCGTAAAGACCACCCTACCCAGTACCAGAATCTTACTTACGCTTCATGAATATATGGCTATTTGTTTTAATAATGGCCAAATGGTTAAAAAGAATAGTACAAAGCTGTGTTATGAATCGAACCCAACAGATTGTGCTCAATGCTTTCCTGAAAAATCAAGTGCTGATTTTTTTATGCGAAAGCAATATATACAAACAATATTTGAGTTAGTTGATATGTTTATATCCCCTAGTCATTTTTTAATTGATCGATATAAAGCTTGGGGAATACCAGCAGATAAAATGGTCATGATAGAAAATGGGCAACCAACGTCTAAAGGAACAGCTCCAAGACCAATAGCGGAAAGGGAGAAGAGAGGACGGTTTGCCTTTTTCGGCCAAATTAATCCATTTAAAGGTGTTGATGTTTTATTGGAAGCCTTTGCTGCATTACCTGTAAATATTCAAGAGCAAGTGCATCTAGATATTCATGGTGCAAACTTGCATCTACAAGAAGAAACTTTTCAAACAAACATCGGTATACTCTTAGAAAAACTACAAGGTACCGTTACCCTTCATGGTTCTTATGAGCCGCACGAAATGCCAAAGCTTTTGAAAGAGTGTGATTGGATGATTATTCCCTCTATTTGGTGGGAAAACTCACCAATGGTGATTCAAGAAGCATACAATCATGGCCGTCCAGTGATCTCAGCAGACATTGGTGGCATGGCCGAAAAAATCATTGATGGTGAAACTGGGTACTATTTCCGCAGCGGGAGTCATCAATCTTTGGCGTTTGTAATTGAAAAAGCAATTATTAATGATGATTGGGATCAGTTTCATGAAGCGATTAGAAAGCCTCTCAGTATTGAAGGGTGTGCAGAGATTCATTTAAATAAAATATATGTATAGCCCAGATATTTTTTGATTTTTAAGGCGTGCATTAAGAGAGAGTATTATGAGTAATGGATTTATCGAGGAGTTTAATACTAGACATATCTCTGGGTGGGTGAATAATAATTATTCAGAAAGTATTACTATTATTGTTGATTGTGATGCATATACGATATGGCCTGGAGCTAAAAGGGCAGGCATTCTGTATGAAAGTCATGCTTTCTCATTTGATCTTCCAAAAGAGTATTTAGATAGAAATAGTGTAGAAGTTTCAGTGCTAAATTGTAAAAAAGAACACTTACAAAACTCTCCATTAAATATAACACTCTCGAAAGAAGAGAGATCTAAGTTTTTGGTCGGACTAAATGATTGGTTATTTTTATATAATGATTCCAGTCACAGTATAGAATATTTAACGGGCCAAAAAAAAATGTCGAAGGGTAAGGCGGTTGATTGGGTTAATTTGACTAAAAGAAGGACTGAGGCCTGCTTAACAAATGGCATCAAGCTAATCACATTAGTTTGTCCAGAGAAGGAAACAATCTATTCTAGATATTTACCCGATAATATAGACATCTATGATAAGAGGCCTTTAAATATTATCAATGGACTTTGCGAAGCAGACGATAGCATTAATTTTCTCGTACCTATTTTTGATGTTGAACATAAGAATCTCTCTTTTTCAAAAGGAGATAGTCATTGGACTTATTGGGGAGCATTTCAAGCCTATAAACAACTCATTGAAAAATTTATACCAGAGGTGGCTCAACCTAATGAAGAAAATTATTTAAAGAGTACGGTATATCAAGCTAGTGATTTATTAATAAAAAGAGACTCAATCAATATAGAATCTGTTGAATATTGGAAAGGTGGCGGCGGTAGAGAAACATTTAATAATCAAGTTTCAAACAGAGGGCGTAGACAGGAATATACAAATAATAAATCACCAAAACAAAGAATTATGATCTGGCATACGTCCTCAATCGATTGGATGAAGCCTTTTTTGCTCGATGATTTTAGCGATGTCTGTTTGATTTGGCAGCAGGATATTTCATGGGGTGAGGTTTGGAGATATAACCCTGACATCTTAATTGTCCAGACCAACGAAAGATTTGTTATTAATTTACCTGAGGATAGTAATTAATTGTAAATTAATTTTACTTTTTATGTTTTGGTGATATTAAATATGAAAAAAATATATGTGCATATCGGTATGGAAAAGACTGCGACTACGACTATTCAAGGTTATTGCAGTAGTAATAGAGAGTTGCTTTCATTACGTGATTTGACTTATCCAAATTTGAAAGATGATTGGATTGCGCACTCATGTATACCTGCTACGATTATGAAAAACTCTTCAGGTAAAGTCGTTGACTTCTACAATAAGCCCATTAAAGACCTGAAATCTATAATGATGGATATTAAGGACCAATCAAATGGTGATATCTTTATAAGTAGTGAGCATTTTAGCTCAAGACTTAATGTTCAGAATATTAAAGAATTTAAAGTTGAATTAGATAATACTTTCCCGAACCATGAAGTCTTTATAATTAGCGTTGTGAGGGAATCTCTTGCCTTCTTTTATTCGTCTTATAGTACTTATATAAAATCAGGAGGTAATTTATCAATTAAGGAATACTCCGATTTAGCTTTAAGAAATGGTAAATATTTTAATCAATTGGAAATATTAAGAGACTGGAGTAGGATTTTTGGTAAAGAAAAAATGATAATTAAGGATTATGATACTGCGGAGTATAAAGCGGATCCTGTGTCAGCAGTATTGCCTTTTAATTTGTTGCTTGAAAATAAAACAAATAACAATAGCCTGAAGTCAATGACAATTAAGTTGGGCGGTATAATAAATTCATCGAGTGAAATTACTATTAATGATTTTGACAAAATGATGCCAGAGACAAAATATAAACTACTTACCGAAATCGAAGAAGCAGAATTAAGACGTTGTATGCCAACTAAATCTAAAATATATGATGAATTTAATATGGATTTTGACGGAATGGAAACGTTTGAAATAGATACAGGTATTCAATACTTAAGCGATAGGGTCGCGTTTGAGAATTTGATCAGCATATTAGTAAAATCTTGCTTTGATAATAAATAACCATTGAAATTTTTTAATTATATTATCTTAAAAGAAGTGAATATGAATTTTAAAAAACATGTCATCATGTCTTTAAAAACACCAACGTTACAGAAGGACTCTTTTGTCGAACCTCCCGTGGTTATTCAGTCCGCATTCAAACCTAATAGTAGAATTCAAATCGGCGCATTTACAGGTATCTATGGTAATAATTCGATCATTCACTCTTGTACTATAGGACGTTATTGCTCAATAGCTGACGGTGTTGTTATAGGGCCATCAGAGCATCCTATCGATTGGTTAAGTACATCAATGATTCAATATGTAGATAATGTTCATAATTGGCAATCATTTTTTGAGGATGCAGAACTTACGTTCAATTGGAATAAAGACTCATTTAATCCTAAAACACCTCCCGTTAAAATTGGAAATGATGTATGGATTGGTGCCAACGCTTTTATTAAAGCTGGCGTAATAATTGGAGATGGCGCCATAATCGCTGCGGGCTCAGTCGTAGTAAAAGATATCCCACCTTATGCCATAGCAGGAGGTTCTCCAGTAAGAATTATAAAATATAGATTTGATGAAAAAATAAGAGAAAAACTCTTATCTTTGCAGTGGTGGAATTATAATATTTTTAGTATTGAAGGTTTGAAGTTCTCTGAAATAGAGATCGCGATCGAGACTATACAGCTGGCCATTACCAATAAAACCATAGAAAGTTTTATATCCAAAAGAATTAAATTTAGCGAGCTTGTATGAACATTTTTATCTATTTACAGATATTTAATAAGATCAACGGTTGTCACTTTTTGCAATCAAAATATATCGATCTGTTTTTAAAGGGCAAATGAATAATCATGAAAGCAATTAGACCAGTATCAGCTTTAAGCCATGCTATTTCTTGTGCATCACTTTGCTTATTATGATTAAAAAAACTCATAGTTACGTTAAACAGTGGTTGCACTATTCAATAAACACTGAACTATTGCCGCTTTCTTGTATTCAAAATAGTGATGCAGGTTCGTGGTTATGGTTTGGTGGTGATCCGCAAATCGAACTGCTAGTCACTAATAATGTGTTGCTTAAAGGTTACTACATGCTTGAGGTCGAAATTGCCGACCTCAATTATACTGTGAATTCTATTCTATATAGTGATCAAGGTATTGGATTCAATGAAGACGATGCTTTTCAGTTGCCTATTATCCGAGTAATGCCTGGCAGTAGAACCGTTAAACGTATTTGTTTATTTAATAGTCCTGTGAAATCTTTGCGTTTTGATCCCAGCGAAGAAGACGGCGGTTGTAGCAAGCTATCTATAAAATTAATCAAATTAACTCAATATAAAGCTAGGCAGTTAATGCTTAAGAAGTTTGCTACTACAAGGCCTGAATATAACCCCAGTGAAAATTTGCTGGATTTGTATCACGAATATAATGGGTTTTTTAATAAACTAAGTCTTAACGATTATGGTAGCTGGATTGTAAAGCATGAGTATAATCTGAAGCTATCGGAAGCTGAAGTTGCTAATAAAATAGCAAGTTTAACGGTTAACCCACTGATCAGTATTGTTTGCCCTGTTTATAATACGAATCCAGAGTGGTTAGTTGCTTGTGTTGAATCCGTTCATAATCAGCATTACACAAACTGGGAATTAATATTGGTCGATGATGCATCGCCTAATCAAGATCATTTTGATGTGTTAAAGCGTTATACCGATTCAGACTCAAGAATCCAGACCGTTTTTCTTGATCTAAACAGTCACATTAGTGCAGCGACCAATGCAGGTATTCGTCAGGCTAATGGTGAGTACGCGCTGTTTTTAGATCACGATGATGAGCTGGCCGAGAATGCTTTATTAGAAGTGTGTGATGTTATAAATGCCCATCCCAACGCAAAAATAATTTATTCCGATGAAGATTTAATGTCTGAAGAGGGTGATAGAATTGCACCGCATTTTAAATCTGATTGGAATGCTGAATTATTGCGTGCTCATAACTATGTGACTCATCTTTGTTGCTACGAAATGTCTTTGCTCACGTCATTGGGGGGTATGCGCTTGGGTTATGAGGGAGCGCAAGACTATGATTTGATTCTGCGTGCCTCTGCCGCTATCAATGCTGAAGACATTTATCATATCCCTAAGATTTTATATCATTGGCGAATGGTGGAAGGGTCTACGGCATTATCACCGGGGGCCAAATCGTATGCGACCGAGGCAGGTTTAAAAGCACTGCAAGATTATGTTGCTGTTAATAATATTACAGCGACTGCCCAGCATGCGGAGAGAGAAAATTTTTATACACTTCAATATTCTATACCTTGCAGTTCAGCTGACGATTCTGCTAATCAATTACCTAAAGTGTCGATTATCATCCCAACGAGAGATGGTATCGAAGTATTGAAACCGTGTATTGATACCTTGCTTGAAAAAACCACTTACCAAAATTATGACATTGTTATTTTGGATAATGGGTCTGTGAAGCAAGAAACTCTTAGCTACTTACATCAGCTTTCGCAGCATTTCAACATTCAAGTAGTGCGAGACAATGGCGAATTTAATTATTCTAGAATCAATAATTTGGCCGTGTCGCATTCAACAGGTGAACTAATTTGCTTGCTGAATAACGACATTGAAATTATTGACGATAACTGGCTGACTGAAATGGTCTCTGTGGCTTACAGGAAAGAAGTCGGCTGTGTGGGGGCTAAATTATTATACCCAGATGGCACAATACAGCATGCGGGTGTGATTTTTGGATTGGGGGGTTATGCCGCACATTCCCATCGCGGGCTTAATGGCCATTCACCGGGGTATTTTTGTCGCGCTCAATTGAGGCAACAACTGTCTGCGGTAACGGGGGCTTGTTTAGTTGTAAGGCGCGGTCTTTGGGAACAAGTCGCGGGTCTGGATGAAGCGTTTCAAGTGGCCTATAACGATGTTGATTTTTGCTTAAGAATTCAAGCCCTCGGCTATCAAAATATTTATACCCCTTTTGCGACCTTGATACATCACGAATCTAAGACGCGTGGTGAGGATGTCGGCGTAGAAAAAGCCAAACGTTTTGATCAAGAAAAAGCGTTGCTATTGGCGCGATGGTCGGCTGTTATTGCTAACGATCCTTTTTATAATATAAACCTCACGCGTGCGCGAGAAGACTTTTCTATATGAATTTTGCAAGGCCTGCCATTACAGTTGGTCAGCTTTATTGGGCTTACCGAAGAATATGCCAAAAGTATAAGGCTGTATAATTCTTTTACTGGACTTAACTTTGAAGTTCGCGAAGATACTATCAATAGTCACAATTCAGCAGCTGAAATTTCAGATGAGTTGTCAGCACTGATTGCTGAGCACAATAGAGCAGATAATATTCTTTATGATCAGGGCGTATCTTTATCAAATGAACGCTCAAAGTTAGTTAAATCCGGAAAAGACTGGTGCTTCTCTTTTATTGATCGCCTTGACGAAAACGGGGTTGCTGGGGTTTATTTTTCATTATCTGCTAAGTTTGATTATCGTGATATTTATGTTGAAGTTGAGTCAACAGGACAAGTATTGCAAAGACAGTTCTAATATCAATCATTTGATTATTTTCGATAGGGAATGGATATTTTGGGAATGGATAACATTAAAAAAAATATTGTATGGCATGAGCATCCGGTTGATAAATCAATTCGATCGTTTATGAAAAAACAACGTCCTTGTTTGCTTTGGTTTACGGGGTTGAGTGGTTCTGGAAAATCGACCATTGCAGGGGCAGTTGAGAGCAAGTTAGCCGAGCGTCTGCAGCATACTTATCTTATGGATGGCGATAATGTACGCCATGGTTTATGCGGTGATCTGGCCTTTAGCGAAGAAGATCGCAATGAGAATATTCGACGAGTGGGCGAAGTCGCGAATTTGATGGTAGATTCAGGTCTAATTGTGCTGACGGCTTTTATTTCACCTTTTAAATTTAACCGCGAAGTGGTTAGAAACATGCTGAAAGAGGGTGAGTTTATTGAAGTGTTTATTGATACGCCTATTTCTGAGTGTGAAAAACGAGATCCTAAGGGGTTGTATAAGAAAGCGAGGGCCGGTGAAATAAAAGATTTTACAGGTATTGATTCACCCTATGAAGCCCCCGAAAATGCAGAAATTGTTATTAAAAACATTAATATTTCCATTGATGATGCCGTCAGTGAAGTTATTGAGTTTTTAGATACTCGTGGTTATTTAAAGCCACAACAAGAAGACAGTAATGCAGAAATTGCTTGAGCAAACCATTGATATTGCCCGTAAAGCGGGTGATGCGATTATGTCATTTTATAAAGCGGATTATGAGCAGTATAAAAAAAGCGATAGCAGTCCGTTAACGGAAGCTGATCTGGCGGCTCATTATATTATTATTGACGGTTTAAAATCGATCAGTGATTTCCCGTGCCTATCTGAAGAGTCTGATGATATTGATTGGCAACAGCGTAAAAATTGGGGTACTTATTGGTTAATTGATCCTTTAGATGGCACTAAAGAGTTTATTAATAAAAATGATGAGTTTACGGTAAATATTGCGTTGATTAAAAATGGTAAGGCGGTGTTGGGTGTTGTGTATTGTCCACCGTTGGATCGTCTGTATTTTGCTGAAAAAACCAGTGGTGCTTTTCGTCAAGACGCTAATCAAGCCGCAGTATCAATCACTGTTGCTGATGCGCCCGCAGAGGGTGAAGCTTGGAAGGTTGTTGGATCTCGTCGCCATGGTGCTTATGCGCTAGAAAAATTTGCTGAGCAGTTAGGTAATGTTGAAATCGTTTCTATGGGCAGTTCTCTGAAATTATGCCTAGTTGCCGAAGGTATTGCTCATTTATATCCGCGTTTAGCATCAACCTGCGAGTGGGATACCGCTGCTGCTCAGGCAGTCGTTGAAATTGCTGGCGGCCAGGTTTTAACTACTAATTTTACGTCTCTAATGTATGGACAAAAAGAAGAATTATTGAATCCTTTCTTCATCGTTTGCCAAACTAAATTTGTTAAAGTGTTAGAAGTTTTCAAAAAAATGGAATTTAGAAAATGAAAAAGATTGGCATTATCGGCACATCTAATTCCGTAACGATTGGTGGTTATATTGATGCTTTGAAATTTGATTTTGAAGTTGTAAACTTTTCAAGTGGCAGAGTTCCTGTATTTTATCACATTCGTACTTTCCTGAATTATCAGTCTCTGTTATCTGATTGTGACTACATATTAATAGATCATTACGTTAATGATTATAATTTTTATGATGATAATCTTGGTCCTGATTATATAAAACATATTAAAAATTTTTATTTGATGCTTAATAGCCTTAATAAACCCGTTATTAATATATTTTTTCCGATCTTAAATATTAATGATCATAGGCGCTACTATGACGATGTCCTAAAATTATCTAACGGATGTGGGTTTTATTCGTTAAATTTGAATAAATACAACTTCGAGAGCACTCACTTCACGGACGCTATACACCTATTGAAAGAGGTGTCTTTTTTTGTCGGCCTTGAGCTATCTAATTATTTGGATAATAATCATTTGAAACCTTTTTATCGTAATTCGATTGATGAATTGCAGTATTATTTGGTATCTGCTGCAGATATCTCATCACAAACATCAGTAAAGTTGCATAATTTCAATAATACTTTAATGAGCTTTGACTATGTTAATATTGATTCATATGTAAATGTTAGAGTGAAAGAGAATTCTTTCTTACTATCAATTGGCTATTATAATCCTGAGTCATATATTTCTTATAGTGTTTGTATTGATGGAAATAGTTATACATTACCGGGGGTTAAATATTTTCACGAATCGATTATTTCGAACTCATTGAGTTCTTCAGTCCACTTGTCTCCAGTCCCAAGCGGAGTCGACGTGAAATGCTTAATGGACAGAGGCCCCGCTCAGCAAAGTGACTCCTTGTCTTGTGCCAATATAGTTGAGTTGCTGATGTTTTCTGGATTTTCTGAAGAAGGGATAGTTATACACCCATTAGCACCGATGGAAGTCGAGCTTGATCTAAGTAGCGGTTTAAAGGGAATGTTTCCTATTAATAGTCGCTTAATCACTGAATCTGATATTAATGCCATCAGAGACGCCGCTACTGAAATAGGCGAAAAAAATCTGAATCTAAGTGTAGAACTTATGTCTATTGCTAAAAGAGCAAGACCTACGGGGCCTTATATTATAAAAAAATATAATGAGCTTAGTTTATTGAAAAAATTAAAGTTAAAAAAAGGTGGTTGACATCTCTATTTCTAAAACACATTGTGTTACGGATAATAAAATAAGTTTAATGGATTGGCTGCTTTAAATTCGAAAGTACACCTAATGTATTGTTCCTGTCTTGGCACAAAAACTTTCATTTATGTGCAACTTTCAATTAAAGCCCTCTTATCTCGACCGATATAGAGGTTATTATGGCTGATTACGTCACTACTTAATAGTAGCTCAGGAAGGGTTTATGTTACCAGAAACGTCTTTAGTTCCATATTGTGTAACAGGCGCACCACTTGGAAGTTTTTTGGTGTTTGCTCCCCATCCAGATGATGAAGTATTTTCTATTGGAGGGACCTTATCGCATGCTGCGATTCGCGATCAGGCTATTAATATAGTGTACATGACGAATGGTGAGCTGGGAGGCGATTCTGATACCCGGATTGCTGAAGCACATTCTGTGTGTGAAATTCTTAATGCAAAAGCACATTTTCTCGATATTTCTGACAGTTCTGTTAAGGCGACTCACGCTTTATTTGCAGTGATTAAAAAGCTTGTTTTAGATTTAAAGCCGGATAATGTTTTCCTTCCTTCACCGCAAGAATTTCATACTAATCACAGAGGTACTGCTTCTGCTGTTTGGCGCGGGTTGCAGGAAGCAAAATTTTCAGGAGATGCTTTCTGTTATGAGATTAGCCGTCAATGCGAGTGTGATACTCTTATTGATATAACTACTGTTATGGAAAACAAGCAAGCGCTGTGTGACTTATACGCTTCGCAGTTGACATCAAATAATTACACGGATGTCATTAAGGGGATTAATAAAGCCCGCACCTATACATTACCTGCAGAAATCGAATATGCAGAGGGGCTTCTAAAAATAAATAATATTTATCAAAGTCCTAAAATTTATTTTAAAAATATTCACGAAAATATTTTTTTCAATTCCTTGCCATACGAAAGTCCTGTTATTTCTTATCTTGTCCGTACTAAAAATCGCCCTGAGTTATTAAGACGTTGTTTGGCCAGCCTTGCTGAACAAACCTATCACGCAAATTTAGACGTTGTAGTGGTAAATGATGGAGGTGTCAATGTTGACGATGTGTGTGTTGCTTTTCGTATACATTTTAATCGCT
>JBLIBL010000103.1:0-11364 GCA_047633355.1 Polaribacter sp. | reverse complement strand
AAGCCTGGAGCAGGGTTGTTTACAATGGCTTATGTATTAACGTCTGTAACTCAATTTGGGGACGTTTTCGTCTTAGAATTAATACTCTAAATTCGTTTTAAACTTGAATGATTCGAATGACTACTCTGGGGATTTGAGATCTAATTCAGTGTGAAAAATTTCGGCACAATCTCAATTCTGAATGGATGTAAGTTTTTATATAAAACGATAACTTTACGACCCTGATCTGCCGTTTTCAACTCAAAAGCTAAGGTCAGCTAATGGCTATCAGTTGACCTAAAGAATAGCCAACAGCTAACGTCAGCAAAGCGCACCAAGAAGTCATCAGCAGTGAACTAATTTTAACTATCCATTGGCTAAAAGCTAAGGCTCATTTTTACCACATTACTGACGTTTTATTGTGATCAAAAAGCCGCCTCAAATAGACGGCTTAGATACGATAGCGGACGTTACGCTTGGCTTATCTAACGGTAACTGATCCGACAAAAGCTTCCCTACATTAGTTAATGAAGTGTTCTAAATTTTTATCTTGAAACTTGAAAAATAAATACTCAAATTTGATTTGAAATACCTAAAGCGGACATTATATTACTACCGATTTACGTGATCTTTTATGTATTAAAATTTAATGTTTCTATATCGGGTCGATTACGACTTAGAGTATATATTCTATGGCGGTTTGAGGCACTTTGCGACATAGAGCTTTAACTTTAATCTAGCTTCTGTATCCCAAGGGGATTAACAATTTTCTGTTCTTTACTTATTCTGAACGCTAAATTGGATATGATTATTAGGTGAAAACCTAAAGAGTAGTGGCTAGTTTAACTTAGCCACTACAAACAAACATCAATTAAAAATCAAGGCATGGGGCTGTGATGAAAAAGCGTGTGCGATTAACGTTATTAAATCGAATCCACGGGGGTATAAATACCTTTGCGTTTTACGACTCTTTTAACGTAATCTTTAGTTTCATCGTAAGGTAAATTTATAAGTAAATGCTCATAAACTTCTTTAGGTGATAACTCATTAATTATTTTTGCTGCTCTATTGATGTTACGTGAGCCATCTTTATTGAATGTTTTTGCCACGTTACCACTGCCTGTATTATATGCTGCAATCATGCAATACATTCGACTTTCTGGATTAGTAATTTTACGAAGATAGCGAGAATTTAGAATATGCATATACGCTACACCCGTTTCAATATTTTTATCTGATTGAAATAAATATGAATCGGTCATTGCCTCATCCTTTTTATAGAGGAATCTATTTACATCAATTCCTGCACTGCGAGGGACTATTTGCATTAAACCAAAAGCAGGTATATGAGATTGTGCTTTGGGGTTAAAATAGCTTTCTGTATGCATTATAGCAAGTAATAAACTGGGAGAAAGTTCCCAACGATCACTTTGAATTTTCACATTGGCAATATAAGGCTTCGCTTTTGCTAAATCTTTTTTATTACCTAATGGCATAGTATAAATAGTGATTTTTTTATTTTTTAATGCATCTCTCTTTTTACTATTATTCAATTTAGCTGTTTTCGCTTGTAAACTGGCAATTCTTACATGCTTCTCTTTTTCTATCTGTGCCTTTTCTTGTTTAATACTTTTTTCTGTTTCTTTAGCAACGTCTTCAGTGTCGAGGCTATCCAAGCTTACTAAGTCATACATTTTATCTATTTGAGATCTCTGTGCTTGTGATTGCTCTTCAATCAAATTAATTTCTTTTGAAATTAATTTTTTTTCATTTTTAATTAATGCTGTGCTTTCCTGAGAGACTTTAGATCTTTTAACTAAAGATTCAGCTGAATTAGCTGTTAAGGGTTTACCGATAATTTGCGACAACGTGGCATTATTTGATGAAGAGCCAGCCATATCTTTTAAGCTATCAATAACAGATTCTTGGTTTACCTTTTCACCTTCATTATGTAGGACACTAATACGCAATTCATTATTTTCAAAATCTACCGTGGTTTTAGTTTTTTTATCTTCACTGTATTCAATATATTTTGAGGCTGATGAAACCTCTGACTCACCCCATAGACTAATCAAATTATCTCGAATATCATCAACACGCTTAAAATGCTCCATTCTAAACTTTTGATATTCCGCAAGGTAGTCAGATTTCCATTGCTGAAACTCTTCAATATCTGAGGCACTCCCTTCATTTTCAAATGAATTGATTTCTTTCTCTAACTCAGCAAAAGGATCGTCACTTGGGGGGGTGTCTTGAGCAAAAATAACCGTACTATTGAATGCTATAAATACTACGATTGAGATTAATAAAAATTTCATAAATAATCCTTTAAGTTAGCTTTTGGTGAACATTTTATATTCATAACGAGTCAATAATGCTTCTGCAAGTATGGCCGGCTCAAGCTCAGTTATTGCATAGTAATTGGGGTAAATTGCTTTTCGAATATCATCTAATGCTATTGAAATTTCTTCTTTACTGTCTGAGAAAGTCGCCTTCTGATCTAATTTTTCAATAAGAGACTCGAGTGATTTAACATAATCAGCACTATTTTGATTAACTGAAGGAGTAGCTCCATATTCAACATAACCTCTCATTAAAGTTAAAAACATGTGTTGTTTACCTAAATTTTGAGACTCTATGTAATAAATAAGGTTACCCATATCATAACTATACACACCCTGAGTTTTATGTGAGTCGCTTATATTCAAAGAGCCTAAATCTTCTGAAAAAGGAATTTTAGGAATAAAGTCAACTTCCCGTGTAAATACGCTATAACCTACTAAGCGGCTATCTGATGAGATTAACGTGAGATTAAATTTACCTTCATTGTAAAATTGATATTGAACGTTAGTATCGATTTTAGAGCGCTTAATTACATTAGGTTCTCCAACTATTGATTTTACATAATCAATACTATTACCTATGTGTATTTTTTCTAGCATTTCATACTGTAAACTGTGAGTGAAATTCTCAACAATCGATTCATAAGAGCTTGTAGCTATTTGTTTAGTATCACTCCATTGACCTGCTGATATCATCAAAGCAGCAATCGTTAATATTATACTTTGAAATTTTTTCCACGCTGAGGTTACTTCTACATCATTTTCTAGCTCTTCTTGCGCCAAAGGTTCCATTCTCTTTTGTCCTTATTAAATGATTGGAGCATAAAAAAAGGAGCCTGATTTAGGCTCTTTTTTTTACTTCTCCAATTAACCTTGGGTTAATCTTTTAATTTCTTTATCTAAGTTTTGTTCTGCTTTATGAGCTTTAAACTCTTGATATAAGAATTTTTCATCTTTTGGATTTATTAAACGTTGACTCTGTCTAATAATAGCTTCAAACACCGCTGATGTTGCTGTTGGATTCAAAGTAGTCAATACACAAAAATACTCTTTACCTGATATTGTTACAATATCAGACTTCATTACGCGAGAACCATTAAGTTTTTGTTTAGTAAGTTGTTTAGATACTGATGAAAAACTATTACCTATTGTAGTTTCATCATTAGCATCGACTCTGCTTGCGTATGTTTTATCTAAACCTTCGACTCTGACATCTATTTGCTGAGTAAGCGCTAAGCGACTATTTGCGGTCGCCATTTTTTTATCAATAGATAGATTTCCTGAAAAAGTGACACAATCAGTTGCTGCAATTCCATCTTGGGTCACGGGATTAAGTACCCAAGATGGGATATTAGAAGAAGGGCTCACTTCTTCTGGCTTTTTTGTTGAACCACAGGCTGATATTGTTGTTGTAATCAATGCAACTAAAATTATTTTTTGTACTTTCATAATGTATTTCTCTTAGTTTAATTTTTATAAAAATAATGTATATACCCAGTTTACTATTATTATCAGTAGCTTAAAAAAACGCGCTAATTATAGTTGCTGTTGATTGGTTATTTACATAATAAGCCCATATTTACTATCATACCTCCCCTCTATACTCATACTCTCCCGCAACTACATGCTGTTCAAACTCTTTTTTGCTTCCTGGAACTGTTTAAATTCAGGATTATTTACATCACTGCTTGCTAGAACAGGAAGGCTAATTAAGCTAAAAATAACTAGACAAGTCATCAACCGTTTTTTCATCATAAAGCTCTTCTCTATTAATAATCTTTAGTCGTAAGCGATTACACTCTACTTTCTGACAAGTGGTTATTATACTGAGAGCCTGTTTGAACTTATTGTTCTCCATCCATAACTGGGATGCGGCTAACTGACTCTGTGGCAAAATCAGCGGAGTATCTCCTACTTTATTAGATAAGATAGCAAAGCCTTTAACACCACCTATTTGTGTTGCAATTAAGACTATTGCATCAGTCTGAACGTCAGGTTGAGTCATAGCTACGCGTAATAAGGACTTAAGTACTGACTTTTGATTCTGATTCACGTACCACCAAGCATTCATCAAAGCTAATACCGATTTAGAGTAGTCAATATTAACTTCTACGACATCGCCTTTGCATAGTAAAGTGTTGCTTTCTTTTTTCTCTATGTAGTGACTGATTTCTGTCTCAGCGTAAGCAATAGTCTCCGGCAGGGTAAGTTTCAGCTCTGTTGCCAGCGCTTGTTGTTTAGCTATACGTAGCGGCTCTGATAACGCATTACGACAAGCCGCTTGCAAGGTAGTATAAGGTAAAGAATTTTTTTTAGGTGTTACCCTGAGCCACTCACCCTGGAGAACAACCTCAAAAAATGCTGATTGACCAGCCGCGACCGAGGTAGCGGAGGTCATTAATGCTATAACTAATAAAATGACTCGCTTCACGGGTTATAAATCTTTGGTTTTGCTTACTTGACCAGAAGCTGTTTGGCTGTTTTGACCACTTTCATTTACACCACCGTAAGCGCTAATTTCGTGACCAGACTTAGACGGCTTCCCGTTTATTGCCTGGGTCATTTCGTTGTTGGCTTTGCGTGCTGCTTTTTCTAGACTGGGGGAATAAACGGCAATGGTGTACTGCCAAAAGCCATCGTTAGAAATAAAGTTTTTGGTGTTTACTCCCGGAGGAAGTTTATCTGCGGTAGTAACTTGATACGCATCAGACTGTTTAAACTGGTTAACAAATACAGCTTGTTCTTCATCAAGCGCTTTAGCTTCGGTCGGATCCAATATTTCTGGATCGTATTCAAATTGTTTATTACCTTCAAACTGAGTTTCATCAAAACTACCTTGCCAGTAAACTTTATCACCTTTCAATGTGCCTAACAAAGCCGAGCGAGCGCGTGATTCAGATTGTTTCTTGGCAGCATTCTTTAGCTTACGAGCGACACTCTTATTTTTGTTAGAACGAATAATTGCAGAGCCAAAACCAAGCAAGACTACCTCACCTGTTTCAGCATGAGTGATAACCTTGGCACCAACAGGTGGAAGTACTCCTTCTCTCAGGTCGTTAACCACATTTTTAAAAATGGTACTTGGATCTGTAGTCTGAGTAACCGCACCGGCGCTTTTTCGAATTTGTGAGCGGGTTTTAGGAGTAGATATCAAGCTAACTCGCACCATTTTTTCTTCGGGATCGTCAAACACATCAAAGGTAACGTAACCGGCTAACGAACCTGATACAGAATCTTTACAGCTTTCAGCTAGCTCTTTTTTAGTATTGGCAACGCTTTCATTACCAGTATCTATAACATCTACTGAGACTACGGCCAAAGTTGAACAGGTTTGTTCAACGCCTTTAAAGTTTTCAACAAACTGCTTTTTAGCAGTCAATAATGCTTCAGTGTAAGCCCCTCTTTTAGAAAGTAGAGTGGCATTATGATTGTTGTAAACCTGATAATCAGCAGTACCAACAGATAAAATACCGGTACCTGAGCCTACTTGAATCATTTTAATACCGGCATCGTCTTCTTCGAGTAGTTGCTGATGGGCAACTTGAACTGCTGCTACATCATCATCACTAACAATGAGATCACCCTTAACTTGTACTGAACTGGCATTTTTAATAGCTTGTCCTGGTTTAGCTGGAATGAGATCCGTTAAATCAAAATCGTCATTTGCATAGGTTGGTAGCGATAAGGCTAACGCCAGAGTTAACATTTTGAACTTCATTAAAATACGTCCTTATTTGAATAATATCGTTTGTTCATTAAGTACTTGAGCTTTGCCTAATGATTTATTTGAGATGACCTGTAGTAAGTTTTTCAGTATGGCAGCGAGCTCTCCGATAGGGCGAGGATATCTCAGGTTGGCAATAATAAAGCCTTTATCTTGATAAATAGAAACATCTTTAGCGCCACCAATTGTTGATAACACGCCATGTAATTTTTCTGGCTGCTGAATATGTTCTTGTTTAATCTTAATGCTTCGTACTAAACCTCCTTGCTCTACCACATTAATAAAAGCGTTGCGCAGTGCTTTTTGTAAACTTGCCTCTTGACCTGGCATTCTAAAATTGACTCGCAATAAGTCATCTAAAGCGTGAGGAGAATCTGGTAAGGCCACTAGGCTGGAGTCATTTTTCCAGTGACCATAAACATTACCCGTGAGGTCAGAAACGTTAATCTCCATTGTCAGACGCTTATTGTGTGGTCCTCCAATCAATTTATGGCTTGCTTCAATCATCAGGCTAGCACCTGGCCCCATCTCAATGCCTTGTTGGGCTAACCAGCCTTTAAGTCTTGGTGCATAAGCTTTATTGGCGATAACTTTAACAGTAGGAGAACCTATTTGAGCGAGTAAATCATCAGTTTGAGCAATCAAAGGTGCTTTTTCTACGATGACCTGTAAGGTCACTTCCACACCCTCTTTTTTTATTTTCTTGACCGCTAATGGCTGCCATGATTTGACCAGCCCATGAGTGTTTGAAACCATTTGACTGCCGATAACATCCTGCATTTTGTTCGTTTCATTACCGTTGATAATTGATAACGAAGATTGTGATGTCTGTATACTATTTTGACTAAGATAAACCCCAACAACACGAGAAATTGCTCGGTGCAAAGCATTTTTTTCTGCCTTTTCACGCGCTGTTCTGTTATTTTCTGGCCAACCTTCGCCGACTACCGTCACAGTGACTGTCGGACTGTTATCATCCCAGATTAATTCAGACTCATCAGATGCTGAGCTAATTTCTTGGGTGACGTCTAAGCTGACATGAAGGCAGGTGTCGCTGCCTTCCAAGTAAGGAGAAGCGACATCAACATGCAGGCTACCCGCTTGTAAACCTTCCAGTAAATCATGCCGATTATTTTTATAAGCAGAGTTGATGACAGTATCGAGTGACTGCTCATTGCTGGTAAGGCTAAGAGATTTAGTACCTGAGACAAAAGACGCGAGTTCTTGTATAGCTGTATTTCTTGCATCAATAATCGCTACCTGACCTCGGCCATAGACGCAAGCCGTTGTGCCTATCTCGCCATTTTCTTTGACTTCCACATCAGCATAACTAGCAGTACTCGCTAGCAAAAAAAGTGAGGCTAACTTTTTTATCATAATCTTTCTTCTATGAAACTTGAGGGTGTACCCACAGAAATGGCAAACAATTTTGTACCATTATTCGGACGATAAATGCCTGATTTAGACTGTTTAGCAATAATTTTTGCCAGCTTATTTTTTTTCCAGCGAATAATAGTACCATTGGCACTCTGCTTTGAAGGATTAACCATGGCGACACCAATAGGGTCAACAAAACCGGCTTCGTATTGGAAGATGATCATGGTTTCATCTTTTAATATGCCGGCATTCTGGCCCCGATCTAAACTGACTTGATTCCCTTTAATTCCTTGCACCTGAGCAGTAGCCGGCATTTCACTTAATAATCGTGTTAAAAAAATATCAAATCCACGACTGGCTAGACTAGAGAGGTGTTTGTTAACTGTTTGAGGGTCTTCAAAATTAAAGCCTTTATTCTGATAATTTCGACCACTGATGATAATAGTATGCATATCATCTTTATTGTCAGTTACATCTTTAGATTTAACACGAATTTTACCTATATTAGGGTATGATAGTTTTTCTTTAGTGAAGGGATCTATCACTGAAGACGTTAGCTCCATGCCGTAATCCATAACGCCATAACCTTCGGCATGAAAAACGTCGACCGATTTTAACGTATCAATTTTAACAATATAATCAGTTGCTAAAATTTTATTTTTACTTGCTCGTTTAGCAATATAATCAGCTCCCTGTTCGGCTAGAATGGTTCCCATCTCTTGACCAACAACGGCATCATCGCGGGTGACAATACGAAAACGGTTTAATCCAGCCAATTGATTTTCTAGCATTTGTACCAGTTTTTGATTATCGTAATTACCTAGTTCTTTAGCTCCTATCCCACCTTTTTCCACGTGGTTATCGCCAAAATAAATGCGCACAATCGGCTTCTTCAATGGACAGGCGCTACTTTCATTTGAACGGTCAAAGGTACATTTACTCAAACCCTGTGTATCAAAATAAGCAGGTACAGTGATATCAGAATCTTCGAAATCATAGGCACTGCGTGCAATAAGGGCTGAAGATTGTTTATTTTTAATCGTGGTTTTATTGGTTTGGTTTGGCGCCGTTGATTGACAGGCCGTTAACAGGCTAGCCACGGCGGCAGTAATAATAATTTTTTTCATCATGGGCTAACTACCTCTGTTTCCATTAATCAATTTTGGTTAAATAAAATAAAGCTGTCACTGTTTCGCATAAGCTTAATAAGTTCGTTTAAGGCAAGTTCTTTTGCTTTGATAAAATTATCAGCTTTTTGTTGGTGTTTTATTGAATTACTATAAACGGTACGAAATGGCGGGGATGACTCAATGACTTTAATACTGAGTTGTAATTGAGCATAGTATGTTTTGCCTTTTCTTGCTTTTTTTACCACTAATTCGGGTTGTAACCAATAGGTTTTTCCCTGACCACCGGCAAGCTGTGAAGATAACAGTTCAACAATGCCAAATAAACTATCTGGAGACTGCACTTCAAAATGTGCCTTATCAGCAAGGTCAGTCATGAGCTGTTGCCAGCGACCAAAATCCTGTTGTAATGAAGTCAGCTCTGAGGTTTCTTGTGATAATGTTTCAAGTAGTTGCATGTCTGCTGCAATATTATATAGCTGACTTTTTTGCTGCATAGACCAAATTTTTTGTTGCCAATCATCGAGCCGAAACAATTGCTTATCACTTTTATTCATTTTAAAAAATAATGATAACTCAGATATTAAGCTATTGATTATATTATTCTTTGATATGCTTATTTGAACAGCCACTTTATCGTTCTTATGAAATTTATTTTCAATAGTGATATTGGAAAATTTACGCGAACGGCTATCAAGCTTAGTTAACTGTCGAAATTCAGAACTAACATTCCTGCCTTTTTTCTGAGTAACTAAAGTGGTGCTCGAATTAATCCTACTTTGTAAAAGCCCATTGATATCATCTAGAGCCAAGGTTATTGCTTCTTTTTTACTGTCAGCAACACCTACGGATCTAAAATACTCATTGTCACTTGTTGTTAACAAAACCCAATCCGGCCATAACTCTGCCACGACCTGAAAAGGTAAAGTTAACAGCAAAAAAAAACTACTAAGTACGCGCATCTAAATTATTCTGAAGCTTAGTAAGACTTTCTGCGACATCTTGGTCTGCAGTGATTAAGCCGTTAATTTCATTTAGTAAGCCTATTTGTTCTTGAGAACGCATGACAGCTTCAGCTGGGTCGAGTACACCATCGTCTTCGTCGTTACCAAATATACTGATACTGTTAGCAGCTAAGAGGATTGCTATCTGCTTTCCGTATTGGGTTACATAGATACCCAATTTTATTCCTTGCTCAGTTAATGCAAAACCTAGTTTAGAATTCTCTTCTGAAATTTTTTCTGAGGCTTTAGTGTATGCAGCAAGCTTATGGGCGAATTTTTCATCGTTATTTTTGGCACCTTGGTCAAATTTAGCAGCTTCGGTTTGTAACTCTTCATCGCTTTTACCATTATTTACTGATAAGAAAGTAGCAACTTCACCATGCTCAGTAGCAATAGTACGGTATTCAATAGCAACATTACGTTGTTGTTCAACATAGCTTGACAAGCCATTTAAAAAGTCATCAAGGCCAGGGCTAACTTCTACTTGTGCGTAGCCAACTTCATCAATTTCGCTAACGATACGGGTTATTTCAGCATCACGATTTAAGGTAGCTGTTTGTTCGTTTGTTAACGTACTACAACCAGAAACAAGAATGACAGCGAAAGCAGCTGAAAGGATGGTTTTTCGAAACATAGGTAATTATCCATTGATTAAGTAAAGTACTTGGGAGTATAGGGAGTACATTATTCAGAATCATAGGGGGGGCGCGCTATAGGTTATTAACATAACCTAATCCTTCCTGGATACTTCTTAACTCTTCCTGATACGCTAAAAAAAACTTTTATATATTTTAAGGTTATATATTTTAAGTCATTTTTCATAATTATCGTATCACACTTTTTTTAAATAACATATCGTTACAAAAAAAATATTAAGAAATCGACTTTTTCTACTCATATCGATACCTAGGTTTTACTTATTCAAGCGATAAACCTCTATTTATTTTTTCGAAGAAATAAGAATAAAGATATTAGCACACTAGGTTTAAACGCTAAGCAGGCTCAAGTCCGTTGTTCTCCAACGTCATGAGAAAGATAGCGATGGCACTGTTCAACAAGATGATACGAAACGAACCAGTATAGCGGCCAAAAAGAGAGTGACAGGGTTAGATGATACCCTGTTGGGATCTGCGATTAAAATGCGCTAGCCGTGGTTGGGTAACCCTGTAATTGTTGAAAAGATTACTATGTTGTTGCGTTATTAAAACTACTGTCAGAGTTATCATCAGATACACATTCGTTGTTATTTTCTGGCGGTACAGCATTAGCTAAGTCAGGCATTAAAACTCATCGAATGTCAGAAGATGTTGATATTAAATCATCCCTAAAAACTTTTTAGCTGAAGTATCAAAAACTCAAAAGAGAGGAGCAAGAAGAGAACTGCATCACCAAGTTTTAGATACAATTCATTTGAATGATGTATTCATTGAAAGTTAACCGATCATTTAGGATGAGTACCGATACCAGCAGTTCGACATTCGCCATCCTCAAGCTCATTCAATCGTGGCTATGTTATATATGATAGAGAAAGTTAGGGAACTCTAATTGTTTCTAGTGTTCTACATTCATTCGAAGATAGTTATTATTGACGACACGGACCTCACTATATGAAGACAACTTATAATAAAATCTTGTTTACTCTACTGGCTACATTCGGCTGTGCCAGCTCTTTAACTACGTTAGCAAGTAAATTGAGTGCTGTTGAATTTAGTGAAGTTATGATTAGTACTCCGTATAAGCTCAGCCAAGAAGTTATTGCCGCAGATGTACTACCAAATAAAGGTAAAGAACTGGTAACTTTTTCTGTTGAT
>JBLIBL010000102.1:0-11610 GCA_047633355.1 Polaribacter sp. | reverse complement strand
CAAGCAATTGTGGTTAGCTGTGGAACCACACTACAAGCCTTACACAGGCACGGCATCACTCCAGATTTTCATGCAGAAATAGAACAAAACAGAAGCACCTATGACTGGGCGGTGTTAATTGGCGATTTAGATTACTTAAAAAACATCACTCTCATATCATGTAACGGCATCCACCCAGACACCTGCGATTTATACAAAGATGTATTGATAGCCTTTAAAGAGGGCGAATCTTCAACGGTATCAGCGCTAAATGTGTTAGATAGGGCAAACTTTACAACTTTGCTTAACTCCTTTCCCACCGTGAGTAACTTTGCCATAGACTTATTTAGCACTATTGGGTTCACCAATGTCTACCTAATTGGTGTCGATCTCGGTTTTGTTGATGTTAAACATCACCACTCGAAGTCGTCAGGTTATTACCAAGACGATGGAAAAGAAACCTACGACTACGCACAAAGCGCTAACACTTCGCTAATAGTGCCGGGTAATTTTCGCCCTAGAGTGAATACAAAACACGAATTTAAAGTATCTAGGCAGGTTATCGAACAAGTCACTAGTTCAAAACCTAAAGGACAGGAATTTTACAACTGTAGTGATGGGGCAAAGATACAAGGTAGCTTACCTATTAAGCCAGATGAATTGCTAATAGTGGCAACTGAATCACAAAAGGCCCATGTAATTGAAAAACTAAATACCAGTATATTCTCAATCGAAAACATTGGTAACTATATAGAAAATTTTGAAAATATGTTTTCTCAGAAATTGTTGATTGAAGAGTTAGGCGCTTTTGAAACCCTTCTAAAAAAAGAAGTCAATAACAGAGAAGATATTGAGCACATCATAAATAGACAAAAAGAGATGTTATTTACATCATATAAAAGTGACAAATCACTGTTATTTTATTATTTGTACGGCACGGTGAATTATGCCAATGCTGTTTTAACTAAATTGATGAGCAATGAGTCTGAAAGTGTTCATAAGTCATGTATTCAAACCCAAGAAAAATGGCTAAATACTATATACCAAATAAAAAGAACCCTACTCAATCATAAAACAGAAGATTTTGATACCTCTGGTTACAGGGCACATTATCGCATTAATAAGTTTTTAGAATTAAAATATCTCGATGAAAAATTAGTCGTGGTGACTGATTCAGAAAGTTTCCGGTTGATAGTCCAGTACTCGTTAAAAGAATACTTCCCTTGGTTAAAAGAAGCTAAAATACTTACTCCTATTGAAAGCTTAACCTATAGGGGAAACGCTGAATACTTTATATACTATTTGAGCGACTTGAATAACATAGATAAAAAAGCATGGATTAAAGGTCAAAACAACACATTGGCGATAATTACAGACATAGATGAAAGTAAAGGCATGGAAGATGACATTAGCTTCATGTACATACCCAAACTAAGCAAACAAACCACCGTAATCAACGAACTTATAACAACAAATATTGCTCTGGAATGCTGTCTTTGTGATCACAAGAGCTCTCTTATATTTCCTAGGTTTCTTATCAGCGATGATGCCCCTATTATCGAAACCTCAATAGACCTGCCAATAAATAATTATATTATCTATGAATATACAAATTATTTATGTATTTATTCGAAATATGCGACCCCACAGGCTGCTATAGTTTCAAACAGTGGTACAAGAGGCAAAATATTGCTAGAAGGACTCAAACAAAGCCATTTAACACAACAAAGAATAACAACTAGAGATAGAGTTAACGAAATCCAAAAAAATTATTTGGATATAATTCAAAATTTTACAAAGAAGAGATGATAAAAAAAGAATAACATGAACATCTCAAAGTTATGGTCACCCAAACGGGCAAAAAAAGAAAGAGTACTCATTTTTGGAACGGGCAGTGGGGGTAGGTACCTTTATAACTCTATTCAAAATCAAAAAGATATCATTGGTTTTTTAGATAACAATCGTCTAAAACAAGGGACTAAGTTTTGCGGAAGAAATGTTTTAAACCCATCTGATATTTTGAATCTTAATTTTGAAAAAATAATCATAGCCAGTGATTATTATAAAGAAATATTTCAACAACTCACAACAGAATTTGGGGTCGCAAAGCAAAAAATAAGTTTGTACCATACAGAACAAAGATCAGAAAAAACTATCTTTACGGTGATCAGAAATAAACTTACAAACCTGATAATAAAAAACGTTTGTAGCAATTCGACTCTTAAATCAAAAATAATTTATAACATAGTTATTATTTTTTCTTCGACAATGAGATTAAATAAAATTAATGATCTTATATGGCTAGATCAATTGAAAGAAAATAAAATCACCACATTTATAGAAAAATATAACGGTTTTTCATATCCACCTAGATTTCCAGGTCGTATTCAAAACAAACAATCAATTGTCATCCCCGATATCTCTGCATATAAATTTGAAAATGCAACAATATCCCCCACTAATAGTGCCATTTCATTCGATAGAAATCTCACTATATTGACTAGGGTACCAAGTTTGCTAAGTAGTAGTGCAGACTACTCTGGTGGAAACATCATTGCCCATGGCAGTAAAAAGATTTTATTGAGAAAGTTACATGCCGGAAACATTCAACGCGGTATAGCAATAACAGGTTCCAGTGACACTAATTATTATCATTGGATATTGGAGGTTTTAAGTAAACTTCAATATATACAACTACTTCCTAAAAATTATAGACATTATCCGATTTTAATTTCAGAAAAAGCCCAACAAATCCCATCGATTAAAAAATTCTTTGATTTATTTGCTATAAAAAATCAGATTATCTGGCTGCAGAGTAGTCAACAATATCGTATTGATGACTTGATTTATATTACCCCACCCAATTATATTGCCCCAAACTTGGCGTTAGGAAAAAAATATGATGCAACCAATTGCTATATTAATACTGACTCAATTCAATATTTAAAAAAAATCGCATTAACCCAACAGAAACAAGAATCAAATGTATCTAGTAGGAAACGAATATTTTTAGCACGAAAGCATTTTATTCGAAGTTACAACCAAAATGATGTTGTTAATCTGCTAGCCCATTATGATTTTGATATTATTTATTTGGAAGACCTTAGTTTTCTACAACAAGTTGATTTGATGCAGCAAGCAGAGATAATTATAGGACCAACAGGCGCAGCTTGGACGAATTTAATTTTTGCAAATTCAGAAGTAAAAGCCTTAACATGGATAGCAAGAGAAGCAGGTGATTTTTCAGGTTATTCTTCACTAGCTCGTCATGTTGGCATTCAACTTGACTTTATTACCTACAATGCTGGAACACTGGACACAAGGGGCATATATTTTGCCCCTTACACGATAAGCTGTAAAGAAATTGAAGAGTGGATTGTTGAAAATGATTCAGCTGTAAAACCAGATGAAAAATAAATCGCTACTGATTTCCTAGTTATATTTAGTATAGTAGTTTATTCGCGCATCTATTAAGGAATGTTGTAATTGTTTCATAGCGAGTTTAAGCAGCGGTCCTACCCCCTAATTAATAAGCTATGTGCATCAATCACTTTCTTAATTTTTTCTGGTGAGTTCCACATCATTACATCAAGAATAGAAAGATTACTTTCGAAATCATACGGGTTCGTATCATATTGATAGGATAAAAAATCCAAGAAATATAAATCAATTCTAAATTGCTCAAACTCACTTACATCAAAAAGAGCCTTTCCACCGAGAGGATTAATATATCCTGTTGCCTTTAAATGATTACATATTAAAGGTGCCCATTGACCTGCAGAAATATTATTAGGAAAAGGTATATCTAACTCTGAGCAAATGCGGTACTTAAAAGAAATGTTCAAGTATTGGCAAACTTCTTTTAACGCTGAGACATTTAAGTCAACTAGTGAATCCGTTTTCTCACGCTCAAATGTTTTTGTAACGAGCTCTATCACTTGTGAATAAAATGGGGCTGATTTTTTATAATGACTCAGTTTACCAAGAATAGTTTGTTTACTTTCTTGTATGTTTTTTACCCGCGCACTCTGTGACTTAATTGACGTCGATGATTTTATTAAAGGAATTGATATGTAATTCCATCCGTTAACAGGATGTAAAACTCGATTACGATTCATCCAAGACTTAGGGGTGTATTGCGTCACATCAAATACAACCCACTGTTCAACTGCTGCAATTAAAGCAAAATGCCCTAAATGAGGAAAAAAATAAGGCTGCATAATGCCTAATTTCACTTTTTAGTTTCCGACATTACAGAATCAAAAAATTGAGGCATTTTCTGAATCAACTCAATAACATCGCATATAGTATCAACAGTAGGTATATCAACAAAAGCGCCTATAGGCAGTTGAATGCAAGATTCACTTAAATAATCTGTGATGGGCAACTCAAAATTGGTACTTTTGAATTCAATAGTTTTATGGGTTCCAGGATAAAAATATCGTCTGGCAAGAATGTTTTTTGTCTTTAATAATTCAATTAACCGATTTCTTGATATGCCAAATATACTTTCATTAATTTGACAAACTACACTTTGAAAATTAGAGCATGTTACACCTGTTGTTTGTTTCAGCTCTATTCCCTCAATAGCGGCTAACCTTTTTTTATATTGATTAAATAGATTAAAATTGTTTTTTTTATTTTTTTCAAAATCATCAAAACTCAGTAAAGCAATCGCAGCTTGTGCTTCAGACATTCTGGCATTAGCTACTTTAATAATATTGACTGAGGTGCTTGCTCCATAACTTGGCCTTATGGATTTAATACGAGCGGCTAAACCATCATTATTAGTACAAATACAACCTCCTTCACCTGCACTCAATATTTTAGTCGCATGAAAGGAAAACACTTCTAGATCGCCAAAATTACCGATTGCTTTATCTTTTATCCAACAACCAAAAGCTTGAGCAGAATCAAAATAGAGTTTTATACTATGTTTATTTGCAAGAGCCTCTAAAGCAGAAACCTCACTTGCCCCTCCCCACAAGTTCACAGCCATTATTGCAGAAACATTTTCATCTATAAGAGCTTCAATTTTACTCACATCTATATGGTGAGTATTGGAATCCACATCACAAAATACAGGTTCAAGCCCCGCCCATTTAAGAGACTGGGCACTCGCTATGAATGTATGAGCGGGTAGAATAACTTTTCCTGATAGCTCTAATGCTTGCGCTGCTATCATCAATCCCATTGTCGCATTGCTGGTACATATTACGTGCTTCACCCCTAGGTATTGCTGTAATTTGTTTTCTAGAAGGGTTAATAATGGTCCATTGTTATTATAATATTCACGTTCAAAAATATCTCGGAATGTTTCCTCATACCTTTCCCAGTCAGGGAAATACAATTGGCCTACCGGTATTGGCTTTTCAATTTTAGTAGAGCTGACTCTTTCACATAAAGCTGTTAAATACTCATTCATATTTCAGTACCCTGATTTAATCTAGCTTTAATTGATTTTGAATATTTCTGTATAAACAATAAAAAACAAACGATTTGCTTTATGTCATTGTTTGATACTTTTTGCCCACAAGGTAAATTAATAAATCTTTGGGCTAACTCATCAGTTAAGGGCAAATGTGCAGGAACAAAATCAAATAACATATCTTTACGATGCAAGGGAGGATAATAATGCGGACGGGCTAAAATATTATCTTCGTTAAGTATTTGAGTAGTTTCATCGCGAGAAAAAGGCCAATCTTGTAAAACTTCTACAACAATATTTTTATAACCAGATTCATAGTTCTCATCAAACTTTAAAAGCCTAAGGCCTCTCACTAAGGCTAATTGTTCTTTATAAGTGTGGTACCGTTTTTTGTTTGCATTAATTTGAATATCAATATCATCAAGGCTTGCTAGCGCCATACAGGCATGCATTTCATTCAATTTAGCATTAAGTCCATGTTTAACTTCGACACTATCTCGATTAACAAAACCAAAAGTACGCATAGCTGATAACTTATTGGTTAATGCTTTACTATTTGTGGTCAAATAACCACCACCAAAACCATTGAATAGTTTACAGGCATGTAATGAAAAACACTCGGCCTCACCAAATCCACCCACTTTTCCATCTGATGTATGCTCATAAACAGATTCAACAGAATCAAATAAAATAGGAATTCCTTTCGATTGAGCGAGTTCAACTAACGCCTGAGATTCACAACAATTTACAATTGGATGCACACCTAAAATCAATGCTGTTCTTTCATTAATACAAGGTAAAACCGTTTTGACCGTCATTGCAAGGCTTTCTTCATCGACCTCACAAAATTTAGGTTTGAGTCCTACCCAAGCAGCCATATCACTCATTCTACGATAAGTAAGTGATGGCATTATTATTTCACTTTTCCCCTCTAAGCATAAAGCTTTAATAGCTAAAACTAAGGCCCAAAAACCACTAGAAAAAGCAAGGCAATATTTAGTATGATGAAATTTAGCAAGTCTCTTTTCTAATAATTGAACATTAGGCCCATTATTCGTGTATTGACGCTGTATAAAAAATTCTTTCGAATAATTCAAAAACTTTTCTATATCCGGTTTTAATAGATTTGAAGTAGATTTGCACTCTGAAAAAAGTGCATCACCCCCAAAAATGGCGAGATCATTAATTTTTTTCTTCGTCATTTTATATCCTGAACGATTTGTTTCAACGAAAATTGTTCCAATTCAGTACCTTCGATATCATTTAATATTTCACTTACAATGCTTGAGTCTAAGTACTCATGCCATTGCAATATTTGGTCTGGACTTTTAAACACAGAGCGCTTATTTTCATCATGCTTACTGTGAGATAACATCAAAAAATCTTCGGTTGATTGCTCATATTTAAGGCCGCAAAAGTTAAATAGTTCCTGAGCGAATAATTTCGGCGACTGCATCAAATCTTCATATCTAATAACTTTAAAACGATCTCGATAAAGCTTTTCCAATTTAAGCGCTTGTTCTGTAGTCCATTTCCAATCAATAAACCCCCAAAACTCGCCGAATTCATTTTTTCTACAGTTACCTGTTCTCCATTCTATTTTTGGATCTGCATTACTTGGGAATTCATAGGGGTTACTAAGCCAAGAATAGAGACTTGCACATGGATGTCGAACAATGTGAACAAATTTAATTTCTGAGTGTAGCCGTAATATATTTGGTAATAACTGATGGAAACGAGTTGATTTAATAACAAGGTGTTCTGGAGCTTGTTTTTTATTTATAAAACTAGGTACCAACCCATCTTTACGTAAATAGTCTTGATCTAAATATTCAGATTCAGTGTTATACACATCTTTGAATAACTTTAACCAATCAGCTTTATTGCTATTTTGGTCAAGCTTATTTTTAAACTCATAAGAAAAAAGTGGGCAGAATTTCAAACGCACATCTGGCGAAGAAGCAAATATTTGAGAAAGCCAAGTAGTTCCGGAACGAGGCATACCTGAAATCCAAGTAACTTGTTTATCAAAAGTCATATTTTCAGACACGAGATAAAAGCACGTCATAACGGTAATGCGCTGCGTAGTATAAATCGGGCATTTTTCTAAACGTTATTTTCCAACCAGTACGATTTGCTAATACGCAAAACTCTTCTTTGGTCCGCCATATGCCAATTGCAGAACTTGGATCGTTTAACACATATGCAATATCGTTACCTTGTTCAAAAAATTTATCGGACAAGGCTTTGTCTGGACAGTTACCAATATAAAAGTATTTAACATTTGAAAATGACTTATATAATTGAACGAGTAAAAGCTCTGCTTTATCTTCTTCTAAATATGAGAACGAGCCATAGCAAATAGCTTTAGTAAAATTTTCGGCTTGCTTTACTTGTTGACAGAATTTAATTACATCAGACACTACAAATTCTCTATTTGCTGGCTTTGAAAAATATTTATTTGCAATGGCCACTAAATACTCAGAAAAATCTACACCTAAACCGCCATTGCAATGCGCGAATAGTCGGTCAGATAAAGCACCATTTCCACAACAAAGATCGAGCAGAGTATCATTTTCATTAAGCTCAAGAGAATTTGTACTTGCCTGAACTATCATATTAATTTGGTCGTCTGATACCGATTCACCATTAACCGTACGTTTTACTTGCCCCCAAAAATCATCATCTGCGCAAGTCTTTGGGTATTCTTTATAAAAAGAAAATTTATCAGTCATTTATAGGACCTGGAATCACGCTTTGAAAACACTTGATTTTTTGGCGCACTTTTTGTAAGTAGATAATACAACGCCATTTCCATGGCAATATACGTTTAGTATTTTTAAGGATGTTTTTATTCAATTCCACTTGTTGCTCTGAAGATAAACGACTCCATACGCCTTTTCCTGTAAAACGATAACAACTCATCACTGTTGGTATAACATTCATTTTTTTACCGCAAGCTAACATTGCATTTTTTAACATAACATCACCCGTCGCTTTAGTTTTTCTAAACGCTGGCGGTAAAAATGACAACTTATCTCGATAAATATTTTTCCAGATGATACTACTAGGATGAACATAGTAGGGCTGTCTACCTCGATGGATATGAAGATCTATTAAATTAAATGAAGTGACTCTAGGCTTAAAAAAACTCTCTGTTCCTTCAACTTCATCTTTTAAAACCGTATAACTAGCACATCCGACATAATCATTATTTTTTTCCAAAAAATCAATTTGTTGCCTTAATTTATTATCATCTGTCCAATAATCATCACCCGCTAATAAACACCAATACTTGCCATTCACAGGAGGATTATGAAACAACATTGATTTTTTACCTATACCTAAATTTTTAGGACTCGTAAAAATTTTAACTTTATCAGGGTATTTATCTACATAGTGTTGAATCACATCTGCACTATTGTCTGTAGAAGCATCATTTAAACAATAAATAGCATATTCATATTTTGTATTTTGTTTAAGTACACTTTCAATCGCTTCAGCGACAGTAGCCTCATGATTGTATACACACATAACAATACTAATATCTTCTACGGAAGAATCATTTAACTCGCTTACAACAGATTGGCTCATTTCCTTCCCATTTATCACTACACTGCTGGATTGCAAACATGTGCCTTAAAGACCATATGTTCAATTTTTTGAACTAGGCGTAATATGCGATTAATTTTAAAGTGAATTGGTATATTATTTTATCGACGGATTGTTCCCAAGCTTTAACCTGCTAGCTATCAACGAATCCAATCCATGACACTTTAAGCTGTGCTATCTGTATCCACGACCATCATCGCACCTGTGATTTAACAGTAAATTACCTTTTGATGTATCTCAGTCTCCAAAAAAACGATTATTAGCCTATTTACGATTTAGCAATAAATTGATTGGTAGTTTTAATAATGTGTTCTACAGCAATATCATTCATGTTCGATCCTATTGGTATTGACAGCACTTGCTGGTGAAGCTGCTCCGTAATCGGCAATGATAAATGATGCCAATTTGGATATGCCGGTTGCTTATGAGGAGGTACCGGGTAATGAATCAACGTTTGGATCCCAGCATCATGCAAATATCCTTGTAACATCGAACGATTCTCACATTGCACAACGAATAGATGCCAAACATGGCTTAAAGGGAATTTATTTAGTGGTAATTGAATTTTAGGATTGTTGATCCCCGACAAATAACGAGCTGCAATTTTTTGACGACAAGCTGTTTCGATGGGTAAATGTTTTAATTTCACTCTTAGCATCGCAGCTTGAATTTCATCAAGACGGCTATTTACCCCTTGATAAACATTCTCATATTTTCTATGGGATCCATAATTTCGTAATGCCGACAATACGTTTGCTAACTCATCGTCATCAGTCACAATCGCCCCAGCATCACCCAAGGCACCTAAATTTTTACCAGGATAAAAGCTAAAGCCTGCAGCGTCCCCCCAGTGACCAGAACGCCTACCATTAATTTCTGCACCGTGAGCCTGTGCACAATCTTCTAATACCAATAGATCAAATTCTTGCGCTATTGCTAATATTTCTGGCATAGAAGAAAGCTGCCCATAAAGATGTACTGGCAGTATCGCTTTTGTTTTTGAGGTAATTGCAGACCTTATCTTAACGGGGTCTAGATTATAATTGTAAGGGTCTGGCTCAACCAATATGGGCACTAGATTATTTTCAGTAATGGCAAATATAGAGGCAACATAAGTGTTGGCTTGAACAATCACTTCGTCGCCTACTTTTAGTTTTCCAAGCTCTATCCATGCCCTAAACACTAATGTTAATGCATCCAATCCACTCGCCACACCTATAGTATGTCGAGTGCCGCAATAGGAAGAAAACTCTTGTTCAAAAAGGTTTAGCTCCTCACCCAGAATATACCAACCAGAATCAATAACACGTGCGCATGCATCTTTTAGCTCTTGATGATACTGTTGGTTAACGCTTTTCAAGTCCAAAAATGGGATCATTCTATTATTTTCTTGACCCTTTGTTTGAATGTTTCAACTGAATTTTTATAAATATGATATGAGTAGCTATCACGACTTTCACCTACCTGAATCGCCCCCATTTTCTTGTGGAACGAAATTACTGACTTATTTTCTTTCATAACATCAAAATGAGACTTTTCAAAATTTAGAGTATCAAAGCCGAATTGATAAACTAGTAAAGCACTCTCAATAGCAGAGTACCGTGATTTATATTCATTCAAAATCCAACTTCCCCAACAGAAAGAATCGTTTTTTAAATCATAAATACGGACTGTCCCACAAGGGGTTTCATCAAGACTTTCAATAATAAAGTAGAACTCTTCTTTATTATTCTCCTTCACCTTATATGTTTCAATCCATTTCTTCTGTAATTTAATATCAGAACTTACCTCAGAAAGATAACGATTATATTTTTTGTTTAAACGCAGGCTTAAAATAAAACTCGCATCCGACACTTCTACAAAACGCAATCGAGTTTGGTTTAATTTAAGGCTATTCATTTACTAACCCTAGACAAAAATCATCATAATCCCGAATGTAATCACCTTCATTATAATAATCACTAGCTAAAACCAGCAACACACAATCTTCGCTAAAATCATGCATTTCACGCCACAAGTTATGGGCAATATACAAACCTTGTTGTGGTGAATTTAATAATAGCTCTTCTTTCATTTCACCATTATCTAAAATAAATCGGCAACTGCCTTTAACGCATACAACAACTTGTTCTAAGTGCCTATGAGCATGAAACCCTCTTGAAACACCTTTTTTTGTGTCAAAAATGTAATAAACCCGCAGCACAACAAAAGGAATATTTTTATGCTGTTCAAGGGAAATCAAACTCCCTCGTGCATCACCTAAAATGTCAAAATCAATTATTTTAGCTAGCTTCATTGTTATTCATCAATTAATTTCCATTAAAATCACTTCAACAATTAAATATATCGGCCTAACAGCCGACAGCTTGAGTCATATGGAATTAAGCGGTGCTATCCGTATATACCATCATGGCAATAAAAGTAATGGTCGACGCTTTACCACTAGACAGGTACATCTAACATTTCTTACCACTTAATGGCCAACACACTTCAGGTCTGAGTCGATTATCCAACACATCCTGCAAAGGCTTATCAAAAGCCACGGCTAAATCATAATTACTTTTAGGGTGTGCCGTATTTCTTGCTCTTGA
>JBLIBL010000101.1:0-11665 GCA_047633355.1 Polaribacter sp. | reverse complement strand
TGAAACAATTACCACTATTTTAGGTTCTTGTATTTCTGCTTGTGTTAGAGATCCTAAAGTAGGTATTGGTGGTATGAACCATTTTATGTTGCCGATTAGTAATTTAGCAAGCCCAGTGGAAACAGCAGATGCCGCGCGTTATGGCAATTTTGCTATGGAACAAATGATCAATGATATTCTAAGAAACGGCGGTAAAAGAGAAAACTTAGAAATTAAAATATTTGGCGGCGGACGTGTTATGAAAGGTGTTACTGATGTCGGAAAAAAGAATATTAGTTTCGTTAAAGAATATATTGAATTAGAAAAATTAAAATTATTAGCTGAAGATGTCGGCGGGCAGTATCCAAGGAAAGTGATGTACCACCCTAAGACAGGTAAAGTGCAAATGAAAAAATTAATTAATCAACATAATGATACTGTTGTAACTAGAGATGAAAGTTACTTTGATAAAATCACTCATCAGGAAAATACTGGTGGTATCGAGCTGTTTAGATAAATTTCGCTAGTGGTCAGTATTTAACGCTAAATCGACTGCTAGCCCGGTTTCCATATTATTTGCACGGTATTATTAAAACAGAAAATGGAATTACTAGAGTAATACTAATATGAATCAGGTAAATTCAAATAAAACAATCAAAGTACTCATTGTTGATGATTCAGCATTTATTCGCGTACTATTAACCGAAATACTAGATAGTTCACCCAGTATACAAGTAATAGCAACTGCGGAGGACCCTATTGACGCAAGAGAAAAAATCAAAAAATATGATCCCGATGTGATTACTTTAGATGTCGAAATGCCAAAAATGGATGGCTTAACATTTCTAAAAAACATTATGCGGTTGAGACCTATGCCTGTAATTATGGTTTCTACCCTTACTCAAGCTGGGGCTGACATCACTTTGGAAGCACTTGAATACGGAGCATTTGATATCATAGGGAAACCGAGTAATGATGTTAAAAATAAACTAACAGACTTAGCGGATGAGTTAATAAACAAAGTGATTGCAGCAGCAAACTGCAATAAAATAGCTTTAGAAAAAAGAGAAGCTTCATTAAATATAAGTTCCAGTATTGCAAAAAATTATCCCTTTGAAATAATCACAATAGGTGCCTCTACCGGCGGCACCGAGGCTATCAGAGAAGTTATACGGCAATTGCCTCTCGGCTTACCTCCTATAGTTATGTCCCAACATATTCCAGCTACTTTTTCGACATCATATGCAAAGCGTCTTAATCGAGAATCAATTATTAGTGTAAGAGAGGTTCTATCATCAACTCGTTTAGAGTCGGGATTTGCTTATTTAGCACCTGGCAGTCATCACATCATCATAAAAAAGAAAGATGGTCATTTTTGGGCAATGCTAGATGAAGGTGAAAAAGTTAATCGACATAGACCTTCTGTTGATGTGATGTTTAATTCAATCGTAGATCTTCGGGTAAAAGACTGCTTAGGGATTGTGCTAACAGGCATGGGAAAGGATGGTGCAAAAGGTTTAAAAGCGCTAAAAGACATAGGCGCAACTACATTTGTGCAGGATGAAGAAACCAGCGTCGTATGGGGAATGCCTGGATCTTCGGTAAAGGAAGGAGGGGTTGATTGTATATTACCTCTTGGAGAGATAGCTCAAGCGATAGTTAACGGTAAATAAATCACTATTTAAAACATAATATTCTGATAATTTTTCAATTTTGCACTATCCTTAGTATTACGTGACATTTTAACAAACGACTTTGTTAATAACCTCTTGTTCTAAAAACGGTTCTAAATGTTGATGTAATAGAAGAAAAAAAGAAGATTAACAATCTAGATGACGTCAATCAATCATAATTTTAATGGTCAAAATATAAGGGGCTACATATGTCAGTCAGTTCAAATTCTTCCTCGAATGGAAAAACATTGACGATCACTGTCGATGGTCGATTTGATTTTAGTACACACCAAGCATTTAGAGATGCTTACGAAAAAATTTCACCTGTTCCCGTCGATATTCTTGTGGATATGCGCGGTACAACTTACTTAGATAGTTCTGCTTTGGGAATGTTATTATTATTACGAGATCACTGTGGAGGAGATTCGTCTAATATTTCACTTAACAATTGCAGTGAAGATATTGGAAAAATTCTTACTATATCAAATTTTGAGCAATTATTTAAGATTCTATAGATATAATTTACAGAATAAATAAAAAGAATCTAAGCATATAATTATTAATAGGATGACTAAATGCATTCAAACTTTATATATCGTTTAATCATCTTTAAATCGTCAAATTACTTCCTAAACTTCTAATGAGCAGGATAACATTTTGAAGCTATTAATCGCGGATGATAACAACACTGAAAGACTGATACTCTCCCGGGTTTTAGAAAACTTAGGGCATGAGGTTACTCAAGCCGAAAATGGTTTGGTTGCGGTTGAAAAATTTAATGAATTTAAACCCGACCTAGTCTTTTTAGATGTCATGATGCCTAAAATGGACGGTTATCAAGTCGCAGAGCAAATAAAACACCATAAAGATAAATCTTGGTTTCCAATAATATTTCTTACCAGTTTGACTGAAGCAAGTGATCTTGCAAAATGTATTGATGTCGGAGGTGATGATTTTGTTTCAAAACCGATCAATAAGATAATTATCAGAGCAAAATTAGATGCCTTTGAACGTTTGATTAATCTTTACAATACTGTTGCAGAACAGCAGAAAGAAATCAAAGTATATAATGATCATTTAGTACAAGAGCAAGAAGCAGCTAAAAAAGTATTTAATAATGTTGCTCACAGAGGTTGTTTAGATAGCGATTATATCAATTATCATTTATCTGCCATGTCCATTTTTAATGGCGACTTATTGCTTGCTGTAGTTTTACCAACAGGCGCATTGAGAGTGATGATGGGGGATTTTACTGGTCACGGACTCCCTGCAGCAATAGGTGCGCTGCCAACATCAGAAATATTTTATGGAATGTCAAAAAAAGGTTTTTCACTAGAAGATCTAATCAAAGAAACTAACACACGACTTTATAATATTTTACCAAGAGGCATTTTTTGTTGTTGTGTTATTGCTGATATCAACCCTTCAGACAAGCAAATAAAATTTTGGAGCGCTGGAGCGCCAGATGCTTATTTGATAGACAAAGAGAAGGAAGACGTAACAATTTTACGTTCTTCTCATTTAGCTTTAGGTATCTTATCGCCAAACGTTTTTAAAGCTAAATTACAGAGTTATCCTTTTACCGTAAATCACAAACTTATAACTGCAACAGACGGTATTATTGAATCTACTGACAAAAACGATAAAATGTTTGGGGAAAAACGCATGCTGGATTATATTAACCAACATATTTGTTCGGAAAATATCTGTGATGGTTTACTTGAAGTGGTCGAAGAATATATTGGAGAAGCTGAACAAGATGATGATTTGAGTTTATTAGAAGTCTCTTTCCCTGATACAGTCGAAAGTACGCAATTAACTAAATCTACAGAACAAAATAAAACTAGAGGAACTGCAGATTCAGAGTTTAGTCTGAAACTACGTGGACAATCACTGAATGAGTTTGACCCTATTCCTTTGTTTTTACAAACGATTCTCGAATGTAATGAACTATTACCACATAGAACTCGTATATTCACAGTGTTAACTGAATTATATAATAATGCACTTGATCATGGTGTTTTAGGTCTTGACTCTGCTTTAAAATGTAGTAGTAATGGGTTTGCAGAGTACTATCAGCAAAGAGCTGATGGTTTAATTTTATTAACCAATGACTTTGTCAAAGTTAGCGTTGATCATCAACCAAATAAAAACGGTGGAAAACTGATTTTTATTATCGCCGATAGTGGTAAAGGTTTTGATGTTGAAGGAATTATGAAACAAGGAAGTCAAGTTTACAGTGGACGAGGTTTACCACTTTTATTACAATTATGTACGAGTGTCGATTACCTAGATGGCGGCACTAAAGTTAAAGCGGTTTATGAATGGGACGAAAATGATATCCCAGATTAGAACTCTGTTAAGTTAAAAGTTACATCGCAAGTAGTGACTAAATAATAAGAAGTAAATACTATATGACTAGAATTCCGGACAGTAATGTAATTGATGTTAAAACATTAAACAATCTAGCTGAGATTATGGGTGATGACATGAGAATGTTATTAGATACTTATATTGATGACTGCACCTGCAAAGTCTCTGAAATTTGCGCAATGAGCTTAGAAACGCAACAAGACGATATTTTTAGGATGGCTCACAGCCTTAAAGGCAGCAGCCGAAATATTGGTGTTATTGAATTTGCAGATTATTGTTCAGAAGCTGAACGTCTGGCGCGAGCAGGTGAGTTGACTGTAAATGATTTTGATCCTGATTCGATACAACTATTATTTAACCGAGCGGTAAGCGAATTAAAATGCGTCTATCTCTAATTTAGAGATTTTATAAAAAACTAAATGCCGCAAGAAGCAAACAACATAATGACTTAAAAACCCTTCGTTTTTTCTAATGCCATCAGACAACTCCAAAATAAGAATAGAGCATTCAAGGCTATTCAAATTACCCTAACTCTCCAATATTCCTAAATAGAAATACTTGGTATATTTTTTGCTGGTTAACTAGTGATTATAGTCAGTATGATTATTGATATGAATAATAATAGATAGGGCGCGGGCGAAGTATGATATTTGATTCTCTAAACACAAACTTAAGCACAAATGAAAGAGATGTATTCAATTTTAAAGAAAGCTCTAAGCAAGCAGTCTTAGACGTTACAAATGAGTGGCTCACGGACGGTACAATCACTAATTCTTATCATACACCTTCATCAGATGGCAAGCTGGGTAATAAAAATCTAACGTTTACTCAGTATCTAGAGGTTGTTAAGGGTGAAAATGAGTCATCTTTAAATCAAATTGAAATTGATATTGCAAAGAATTTTGAAACGGATAGTATGTCATTACACGGCAATCAACTTCCGCTTATTAGGGAAGAATTTAATGGAATACTTAATTCTGAAACTGGAAATAAACTAGATAAGAGCGTGGATTCCAGTGATAATAATCTGAATACGAAGAAGGGTTTTACTGTCAACACGGAGACTCAAGTATTATTTAAAGAGGTATCAAAAGAAAACCTCTTACCTAAAGAAACTTTAAATAAAGCTTTTTTAGCCAAAGAGAATTATCACTCTAATGAGAAATTGATAAGTTTAGATACTTCAAAAGCTAGCGATAATAAGCACATTGAAAACAAATTAGACTTAAAGGTGATAGATAAAGAGCAATTAAGATTTATCCAGAATATTGCAGCCGATGAGAGTTCTGAAGTTACTAAAGACTCAAATATACTTGAAACTAAAGGAATTATACAAAGTTCGTTGTTTGGTGCTAATTTAACAAAGGTAGCAAGCAAAACTAGGCTTGTGGTGGATAATGGATCTCTTGAAAAGAACTTGGCAGTTGATTACACAAATTCTGATAAAAGTGAAAACAGCTTTTTAACTCAGTTAAATATGAATATAAAACCAATAATAGAAACGAATCTTGTTCCTGAAACGATGCAATTTAAACAAGCGCTCAATAATAATGGGCAATTGGCAAATGGCTTAGGTGTTCGAATACAATGGATGCTACAACAGGCTATGTCTAGCGCCGAAATAATGCTTGACCCACCTGAATTAGGTCCGCTTAATGTGAAGCTTGTGCAAGCAGGCAATGAAACCAATATTATTTTCCACGTCAATACGCTGCAAGGAAAGGAAGCGATCGAAGATAATTTAACCAGACTGAAACAAATGTTATTATCACAGGGTATTTTACTTGGTGATACAGAAGTACAGCATAAACAAAAAGGTGATGGAGCAAGCAAAGAAGATAATCAACAAGCTCTCTCTAACAATACAAGTGTCGAAGAAATAGCAGATAGCAATCTTTCTGATGCTACGCTAATTACTGATTCAAATATGAACCTTCTTGATACTTATATTTAATCCTAATTTTAGTCTAACCTGCTTTATCTCCCAGCTATAAAACGGCTTAGCGCCAACTTCTCGTCCTTAACTTTAATTTTAAACTATACTTGATTTGTGGATGTCAATTTAATGACTACTTTATAAGTCGTTAAAAGTTGTCGTTCATAAGTGTTTGAATATTAAGGGTTAAATAAGTTTTTCATACTGGTATTAATATTGCTTACCCAAAGTAATCGAACTTCATAATTTAGTAATTACAACAAGTCAAATAAACGGAGCCCAAAATGGCGAATGATGAAGCAGATTTAGAAAATGATGTTGATGAAGAGGACGAGGCGAAAGGTGGCAGCAAAAAACTCATAATTATTATCGCGGCTGTGGTTTTAATTGGTGGTGGTGCAGCGGCTTTTTTTTTAATCGGCGGTGATTCAGAAGAATCTGCAGAAGGTGAAACCGTAGAAGAAGTTGTAGAAGTTAAAGAAGCTATTTACGTTGGTGTACCCAATGCGATTACGGCAAATTTACAGGGTGCTAAGCGTGCAAGAACGGTGCAAATAAAAATGTCATTTTTAGTGAGGAGTGAAGAAGCTAAAAGCAATGTAAAAACTCATATGCCGCAATTAAAAAATGATGTATTGATGCTTGTTAGTCAAAAGAATGCCGATGATTTAAAACTTCCTGATGGTAGACAAAAATTACAGCAAGAGGCTCTGGAAACAGTTCAAAAGACGTTAACTGGTTTGGTCAAAGATCCGACAGTTGAAAAAGTGCTATTTGTTAGTTTTGTTATGCAGTAGCTAAGAAGTTATCTTTAGCTAAAATTTATTATAAAGGATAAGAATGTCAGATTTATTAAGCCAAGATGAAATTGATGCGTTACTTCATGGGGTAGATGATGGTGACGTTGATATTGAAGAGGATGCGCTTGACCCTGGAGAAGCACGCTCCTATGATTTTTCATCCCAAGATAGAATCGTTAGGGGTCGCATGCCATCTTTGGAAATGGTTAACGAGCGATTTGCGCGTCATATGAGGATCAGTTTATTCAATATGATGCGACGCAGTGCAGAAATTTCTGTCAACGGTATTCAGATGATTAAGTTCAGTGAATATATACATAGTTTATTCGTTCCGACTAGTTTAAATATGGTCAAAATTAAGCCATTACGTGGCACTGCACTTTTTACTTTTGAAGCCAAATTGGTTTTTATTTTGGTTGATAATTTCTTTGGTGGAGATGGACGGTTTCATACCAAAATAGAAGGTCGAGAATTTACGCCAACCGAAAGACGTATTATTCAATTACTTTTAGAGCAAATTTTTATCGACTTAAAAGAAGCGTGGACGCCTGTTTTAAAAGTCGATTTTGAATATATGGATTCGGAAGTTAATCCAGCTATGGCAACCATTGTTAGTCCATCAGAAGTCGTTTGTGTTTGTAGTTTTAATATTGAGTTAGATGGAGGAGGCGGAGCATTTCATGTCACTATTCCTTATGCTATGTTAGAGCCAATCAGAGAAAAGTTGGACGCTGGTATTCAGAGTGATACAGATGAGGTTGATGAACGTTGGACCGATACCTTAAAGTATGAAATCCTGAGTGCAAACGTTGAGTTATCTACCAATTTAACTGAAGTTGAAGTCAGCCTTAAAGATGTAATGGATTTTAAAGAAGGCGATATTGTTCCAATTGATATGCCAGAAGAGCTTGTGATCAATGCTGGAGGTATGCCGTGTTTTAGAGCAAAGTATGGTGAATCAAACGGCAATATGGCGGTAAAAATAACTGAAGAGATCTCGCGTGATCACATCATGAGTTCGATGTTACAACAATAGAAAATTGCCAAAATAAACCGTAAACAAATATCGAGGAATAGAAAGAATGTCTAACGAAAGTAACGACGGTCAAGATGCAGGTGAAGATTGGAATGCCGCAATGGATGAGCAAAATGATCTAGGTTCTAAAAGTCAGCGTGCTAACAGAGTATCACCTAATAATTTGACTGAATCACAAGTGATTGAAGGCTCACTCCAGGAAGGTAAGTTAGATGTTATTTTGGATATTCCTGTATCGCTTTCTATGGAAGTTGGTAGTACTCAAATAGCGATTAGAAATCTTTTACAATTAACGCAAGGTTCAGTTGTTGAATTAGATAGATTAGCCGGTGAACCTCTTGATGTGAAGGTGAATGGAACGTTAATAGCGCATGGTGAAGTAGTGGTTGTTAATGAAAAATATGGCATTCGTTTAACTGATGTCATGAGCCCACAAGAACGCATTAAGAAATTGAGCTAATGATTTTTTCAAAACAAAAAATGGCTCTAGTAATGAGCTTTTTATTATACAATTTTGTGATAGCGTTCAATGTATCAGCGTTAGAAAGTGATAAAAAACCTTATTTACAATCTACTCAAGATCCGATAGACAGCCTTTTACCAATGTTAGGTGGTTTGTTAGTCATCATCGTTTTTATTTTCTTTTTAGCTTATTTATTTAAGCGATTTAGTAATCTCAATACCGGCACTAGATTAATTAGTATTGTAGAAAGTTACGCGATTGGACATAAAGAAAAATTAGCTATTGTTAAAGTAGAAAACGAATGTTTTTTAATTGGAATCACTGCGTCTTCAATTAATCCAATTGGTAAACTCGATTCACTAAAACTAAACCATGCTACTAAGACGAGCAATTTAAAACAGTCTTCTGGGGCTGATGAAGGCGTGAGTATAGGTGCGGGGTTTGCTCCTCTCATTGCGAAATTTATGTCTGGAGATATGACTGCGGATATAGCGAATAAAAAAGAAAATACTGCGGGGAAAAATGCTCTCTAAAATTAATATGTTGAATCGTTTTTTTTCTTTGATTCCTTTTGCTGTAATCGCTTTACTACCATCTGTTGCAAACGCCGATACAGGTTTGCCTATTTTATCTGTATCGACGAACGAATCAGGTGAACAAAAGTATAGTGTGACACTCCAGATTTTAGGGTTAATGACGTTATTAACATTTTTGCCTGCGATTATTATGATGATGACGTCTTTTATAAGAGTTACTGTCGTTTTTGCAATTTTACGTCAAGCGTTAGGTATGCAACAAACACCTTCTAATCAAATAGTCATTGGACTCAGTTTATTTTTAACTTTTTTCATCATGTCGCCTGTTATTGAACAAGTCAATGATTCTGCAATTCAACCATATCTCAATGAAGAGATTAATGCGCTTAAAGCTTTTGAAGAGGCTAAAGAACCTTTTGCCCATTTTATGTTTGCTCAAATAAGAGAATCAGATTTAATTTTATTTATGGATCTATCCGGAACTGAATCACTTGAAGAAGGCGAGATGCCACCTTTCACTGTACTCGTACCATCTTTTATTATTAGTGAATTGAAAACAGCTTTTCAAATTGGTTTTTTACTCTTTATTCCATTTCTTGTGATCGATTTAGTTATTGCAAGTATATTGATGGCAATGGGTATGATGATGTTGTCACCTTTGATTATATCTTTACCTTTCAAAATTATGTTATTCGTACTTATTGACGGTTGGGCTCTAGTCGTTGGAACCTTAGCAAATAGTTTTACCTAATTATTATGTTTCATTTAAAGGAAGGAATGTTTAATGTCTCCTGAAGTTGTTGTTGAAGTATTTAGAGGTGCGCTTTATCTAATTATTTTGATAGTGTCTGCTGTTGTAGTGCCCGGTTTAATTATTGGACTGGTAGTGGCAATATTTCAGGCGGCAACCAGTATTAATGAACAAACACTCTCTTTTTTACCTCGTTTGATTATGACTTTATCAGTCTTAATGTATTTAGCCAACTGGATTTTCTCTTCATTAATTGGTTTCACTACAGAGCTTTATTTATCAATACCTGAGTTAATTGGTTAACTTAACAACATGGATATTGAAGCGGAACAAATTTTAGCTGTTATCACTTCCTACATTTTACCTTTCGCTCGGCTTTCTGGTTTTTTGATGGTATTAACGGTGATTAGTTCAAGAAGTATTTCGCCACGTTTCAGATTACTTTTAGCTCTGGCAATTACCGTTATTGTTGTTCCGACAATACCTGAATTTGATCAACAAAAAACAATGTTAACCAGTGGAATAGATAAGGAGTCGGTAACCATTCTAACGGCAAAAGGTTGGTTGCTGGTAATCGAGCAAACTTTAATAGGGATCGCTTTAGGTTTTGTTTCTCGCTTATTGATGGAAACTTTTGTGGTAGGAGGGCAAATTATTGCTATGCAGTCTGGGTTGGGCTTTGCCTCTTTAGTTGATCCAGCAAACGGCAATAGTGTTCCAGCATTAGGGCAATTCTTTTTGATGATGACCAGTTTGATGTTTCTATCAGTCGATGGACATTTATTAATGATACGTTTGGTAGTAGAAAGCTTCACATCCTTTCCAATTGGGTCGTCCTACAGCATATCTGAAATGTTTTATCAATTAGTTCATTGGGCTAGATGGATTTTTGCCGCGGCAATTTTAATGGCGTTAGTTTCTATGGCATCTTTGCTTATTGTTAACTTAACTTTTGGAGTAATGACCAGAGCCGCACCACAAATAAATATATTCGCTGTCGGTTTTCCTTTAACACTAGTTGCAGGTCTCATACTGGTATGGTCTAACTTGAACTACTTTACCCCTCATTTTTATAGGCAATTAGACAGAGCGAATGAACTAATGTGCAATATGGTGAACTTACAATGCTGAAACTAATAATCAATCACAGGAAGATAAATTATGGCTGAGAGTGATACAGGTGAAAAGGAAGAAGACGCAACACCCAAACGCCAACAAGATGCTAGAGATAAAGGGCAAATTGCACGTTCAAAAGATTTGACCACAGCAATGCTATTAATGGCAGCGGCAACAGCACTCTATAGTTTCTCTTCTGGTATCGGTAAAACGGTTGCAGAAGTAGCAACAACTGCATTTACTCAAGATAGGAAACAAATTTTTAATACTAGACACATGTTGAGTGCGGGAGGAGAAGTTACTTTAGAGGTGGCTACTGCCGTTGCGCCATTTTTTATTACTTTATTTATAATTGCATTATTTTCGCCAATGATGTTGGGAGGAATGAGCTTTAGTACTAAAGCATTAGCACCAAAAATGAACAGGATGTCGATCCCTAAGGGATTTAAAAGAATGTTTGGGATGCAAGCTTTAATAGAGCTCCTCAAAGGTTTAGCGAGAGTCTCTGTAGTATTTTTGGTTGCATATTTTGTCATTATTGATAATTATCCAAAATTAACCAAGTTGGGAGGTGGCAATATAGAGAGTGGGATAAGTGATGCGATGTTGATTGTTACTCAAAGCTTTTTTTTAGTATCTCTTTCTCTCATTGTTATTGCCGCTATCGATGTTCCATATCAAATATGGAATCACGCTAAAGAACTAAAAATGTCTAAGCAGGAAATTAAAGACGAATATAAAGATACCGAAGGAAAACCTGAAGTTAAAGGAAAAATAAAACAAAAGCAAAGAGAGCTTTCCCAACAAAGAATGATGGATGCCGTTCCAGATGCAGATGTTATAGTGACCAATCCTGAACATTATTCTGTAGCGTTAAAATATGATGTGGTTAATTCAGGTGCGCCAATTGTTGTAGCAAAAGGGCAAGATATTATTGCAATGTATATAAGAAAAGTCGCTATTGCAAATGACGTAACCATTTTACCTATGCCGCCATTAGCT
>JBLIBL010000100.1:0-11853 GCA_047633355.1 Polaribacter sp. | reverse complement strand
AGATGTTCTACTGTATATCGATACTGATGCCATAGCCGCACCTAATTGGGCCGAACAATTAGGTGGCGTCTTAATACAAAGTGGAGTTGGAGTTGCCGGTGGTAAAATAATTCCTAAGTGGCATAAATCCCCTTCATTTATCCAAAAATCACAAGTGGTCCTAGATCAATACTCTATGCTCGATTTAGGTGGAAATAATATTGAAGTGAAAAAAGTGGTTGGCGCAAGTTTTGGGCTCAATAAAAAACATCTAGGTGATGTGGCGATATTTGATGAAAACTTAGGTCGTAGAGATGGCAAACTATACAGTGGTGAAGAATCAAAACTTTGCTCCGATGCATTAAAAGCTGGTTTTAAGATAATGTATGTGGGTAGCAGTGTTGTTCAACACCAAGTTTTACCAGAACGTGTTAAGTTTAGCTGGATAGCCACCCGTATGTTTTACCAAGGTATTGCCAGCTCTAAAAGAGGTGGTGCGCCAGCGCCCAGTAATAAAGGTAAATATACCTTTTGGGATCTTTTGGCTTTGGCTCTATTGGCTCCTTTTTATATTTTTGGTTTCTTAAAAGCGAAATAGGTTTATGAAGAACAATATATCTTTTCTTATTGACCAAATAGAAACGGGGGGAGCAGAAAAAATGCTCCTTCGTTTAGCCGATTATTTTAGTGAGCTTTACGATAGTCACGTTTTTCCGGCGGTAGAGTCTAAAGGTTATGCTCATTACAATGTTAGCCGACTTAATCTGCATAAATTTACTAAACTAAATGAAAGTGGAAAATTAAGTAAATTTTACAATTTCTTTTGTTGGTTATTCTATTTGGCTTTTCACTATAAAAAATTAAAACCGATAATATCCATTTCTTTTCTCGAAAGAAGTAACGTTGCCAACGTTATTATCTGCCGGCTATTTAAAATAAAATCTGTAATTAGCGTGAGAAACAATTTGGAGGCTCAGTATAGGGATAAGCCAAAAATTATTCGTAAGATAATATATGGAATATTGGGCTTTTTTTACCGTAGGGCTGATCTCATCGTTGTTGTAGCAGATCAATTGCAGGAGCAATTGATTTTAAATCTAAGGTTAAACGATCAGAAGTTAATAACTATATATAACCCTCAACCGGTGAAAAAATTTCAATCTTTAGCGAAACATACGATAAAAAACAGTGAGATTGAAAATTTTATTAAGGATAAAAAAAGTATCATTACTGTTGGTCGTTTAACTGAACAAAAAGGCTTGCACCATTTAATTCGGAGTTTCAGAAAGGTACACAGTGCTCAGCCCAACACGGTATTACTGATTTTAGGAGAAGGACAGCTTAAGTTTGAGTTACAGCTACTTATTGATGAGATGCAGTTAGGTGATGTTATCAAAATGTTCAATTACGAAATCAACCCCTATGCTATTTTAGATAAGTGTACTGTCTTTGCCTTTCCATCTTTATGGGAAGGGATCGCAAATGCCCTACTAGAAGCTATTGCTGTCGGTAAAACAGTTGTAACTACCGATTGTTTAACAGGGCCTAGGGAATTGCTTGGTTATTCAATAGACTGCCCGCCTATAAAATCTCCGGTTAGGTTAGCATGCGGATCTATTATTCCGGAAATGGAGAAAGAAAAATATGGCGGAGAGGATTTAACTCAATCTGAGACATTTTTGGCTGAAGAACTCCTTTATTATTTAAGCGATGAACATCAATATGATGGTGAACATGGAAAGAAAATAGCACAGAACTTTAATGATAATCTAATTATGCAAAAGTGGCATAAAACCGTTAATGATCTACTTATAAATACAGAAACAGTAAGTAAATGAATATTAAAGCCTTTAATTTTCATGAAGATAAGCATTCACCTTATGACGGTATGCTTATTTAGTGGATTAGCTTGTTTCAGCTTAATTTAATAATATGAAATATTAGGTTTAGCAGGCGATTCTTTGTACTTTAAAGTAATTTATCATCAGTATGTTGTTTTTGAAAAAACAAGCAATGGTTTTGATTAATAAAACTTAAAACTCGAATTGGGTATTATTTGCAATGGAATATAGGCAAGAAATAGATGGCTTAAGGGCTATAGCAGTAATACCAGTATTACTTTTTCATACGGGCTTTCCTTATCTTACGGGAGGGTTTGTTGGTGTAGATGTATTTTTTGTGATCAGTGGCTTCTTGATTACCAGTATTTTGATAAAAGAAATAGATAACAAGAATTTTTCTATTTTAAAGTTCTATGAAAGAAGAGCTAGACGGATTTTACCCGCCTTATTTTTTGTACTATTTTGTTCAGCTTTAATCATTCCTTTTATCAATAGCTCGCCTAATGTACTGACTAACTTTGGTGAAAGTATACTGAGTGTTTCGTTATTCGTATCTAATATCTATTTTTGGTTAAATACCGGATATTTTGGTGAAACGTCAGAGCTATCGCCATTACTCCACACATGGAGCCTTGCTGTTGAAGAGCAATATTACCTGTTTTTTCCTTTGCTTGCTGCTTGGATTTATCTTAAAGCTAAAGGCGAGTTAAAATTTGGTGCAACATTAATCTTTATCATAATTTTAAGTTTATTTGCCTCGGAGTGGGGCGTTAGAAATGACCCTATTGGCAACTTTTATCTAATTACCAGTCGCGCATGGGAATTATTATTTGGTTCAATGGCAGCGTTGATTATTAATAAGTCATGGATTGAGTCGCTAAATAGCAAGCTTAAAAGTGCACTTTCTCTGCTAGGTTTGTTACTTATCACTGTTTCTTATTTTACATTCTCGTCCAACACCGCTCACCCTAGCTTTACAACTGTCGTGCCAGTAATGGGAACAGTCTTGGTTTTATTGTTTTGTCATAAAAATTCACTCTCAGGTAGTATATTAACATTTCAGCCCATGGTTTTTGTTGGCTTAATTAGCTACAGTTTGTATTTATGGCATCAGCCTATCTTAGCGTTTGCAAAAATGCATACTTCTATACATTTGGCCGCTGAGGTGCAGTTAGCGCTACTTGTTGTTATTTTTGTTCTTAGTTATTTAACTTGGCGTTTTATTGAAAACCCTTTCCGAAATAAGCATAAATTTACACCGTCACGTATTGCTGTTATGTCCTGCTGCTCTATTGCGTTTATGTTTATTTTAGGGGGGGGGTATAAAGAAAATATACATTTTCAAAAAGCTATGTTCCCAGAAGATATGCAAAGGTATGAAATACTGCTTGCCGCTCATAATTCTAATAAAATACCGGAACCACTTAATGATGGTTGTCGAATATTCTCTCGTGAAATTAATGAGGCTTTTATTGCTAGATTTACCGAATGTACAAGCAAATACGATAAGGCAGTAATGATACTTGGGGGCAGCCATGGCTTAGATTTATACAATGCAGTTTCTCTGAATACATCAGCTCCTTTTGTAGTCGGTATTGCAAGAGGCAATTGCCGAATACATAAATTCATTGGTGGTTATAAACCTCCATATCCTTGCCAATACGAAGAATTTAAAAAGTTTGCTACAAGTTATAAAAATAACATTTCTTTGGTTATTTACACCCAAACCCCTGATCGTTTATTTAAAAAACCAATGCATCTTGCTTTAAAAGAAGACTTGTCGCTTCAACACGTTGTTCAAGTTGTTGATTATTTATCTGATTTAAAAATACAAAATAATTTGAATGTTCTAATGATCGGTATGCTGCCCCCATTAATGAATTCACCTATTGAGTTAGATTATAAGAAAGATATTAGTAAGCAATTAGATCAGAGTTTAAGCACTAATACATTAAAATTAACTCAATATTTGGATATGGAGTTTGAGAAAAAATTGAGTAAAAAAGATATTGTTTATATCTCAAAATTTGAGGGGTTTCAGATAGATTTTACAAAAGATTTATTTTATAAAAATCAATCTACTTATTCAGATAGTCGGCATATAAGTCATATAGGCGAAAAGGTTTTTGGTTCTCGCCTAGTAAATTATTTATATAATAAAAACTATACAATGTTAGAGCCTAAGCCTTCGTATTAAAAATACTTTCGTTTTAGTTTGATTAAGCTATGAATAATTGTAATTCTTATTTCCCTCAATATTGCAGCCATGGTGTCTAAATTTGAGAAATGAAAAGGCGTACATTGATTATATACATGTTGTAATTTACTTACCGCACCTTTCACATTGAAGTATTCATCGAACCAAAATAAGGAAAGTTTTGATAGTTCTTGATATTTATCTTCATTTTGGATAATAGATATAAGGCTTTTCAAATTATCTTCATCATAGTTTTCGGGGAATACTGTTCGCTGAGAAAAATTAAATTTCATTGCTTGGTTAAAGAGTTCGTCGTTAGTTATGAGGGTTGGGAATTTGTTATTACTACCAGGGCATAAAACAGGGATACCAAGTGACATAGCCTCTTGCACTCCTCGACCAACAGCAATTACCGCATTTGCAATAGGAAGAATCTGGCTTCCTTCCTCGTAAAATTCTTTTGTAGTATAAAATTTAACATCATCAGAGTATTCACTTACTAATTTTTGATAAGTCGATTGACACTCGATAGAGCCGACTATTACTAATGAAGTTATTATATTTCGGTGTTTTAGTCCTTTAATTAGTTGAATAGATTTAACAATGCCTGCTTTATACTCTTCACCAATTCGGCATATTCTTAAAAATACGAATGCATTTTCAAGTTCTGATTTTATTTTAGTTACTTTTGCATAATCAGGAACAATAGGTGTAGCTCTATTAGGGATCAAGTGATACCTAGTTCTATTTGTAATGCGTTCTTTGAACCAACTTACATCTTCCTGGCTAAATAAAGTGACATCTGATGGAGTTGTTACTTTATATTTTAGTACGGGTCCACCTGGTTTTGTAAATACAGTCGGTTGGTTTTTCAAAAAAGGAAAAGCGACGGCTCTAACTAAGGAACGTTGGTCAAATATATGTATAATATCTGGTTGTATGTTATTGACAAACTCTTTCAATAATTTAGTGTGTTTAGGTAAATAAAGTAATGAACATGGAAATACTTTCGTATTAAATTGGCAGTCTTGTAATACTGGTGACTCACTACCATTGGTCAGCGTACAAACAGTGACATCATGTCCTAATTCATGTAATTCCGAAGCAATACACCTTAAACTTCGCCAATGCCCACCTACGCCTTCTAAAAAACTAGTTTTAGAAATGACAAATAAAATTTTTCTTGGTAAATCGTTCATGTATAAATCCATTTCTTATGCTTGGGGTCTTATTTTTGCAGGTACGCCTATTGCGATACAGCTATCAGGGATATCATTTAAAACAACAGCGTTAGCCTCAACTACTACATTCTTTCCGATGCTAATATTACGGATAAATTTTGCTTCAACAAAGATAACGGTGCTATCGCTTACTTTTGGATATAACCCCTTTGAGGCTTTCCCCAAACCTTGCCGCACCAAAAGTTACATTTTGGTAAATGGTTACGTTGTCACCTAACACTACGCCTTCTCCAATAACAAACCCTACAGGGTGTCTAATGATGAGGTTTTTGCCGAGTTTAGCTTTAGGAGATAAGTAACAAGAGAATTTCATTTGTATTTTTTGGATCAAATACATAGATATATATTTTCTCCATTTAACCTCAGTGTGACAGTGTATTACGAACATATATAGGGTTTCAATACGTAAGTCTTCAATTAAAAAGTTGAATACTTTACTTAACATTTCTACCTAACTTATTTTTGAGGATTTTGATACAAAGAGTTATATCTTTCTTGTTAATGATTAAAACATCAACCACCTTACTTTTAGTTTTACTAGTAAAAAAATATAAGGAAATAATAGCCGATAATGCATAACTTATTGAAGAAGCCATAGCTGCACCTTTAGCTCCGTATGAAGGAATGAAAACATAGTTTAGAGCTATATTAGCAGAAACAGCTATTCCCATAATTATAATTGAATAAGAAGGCTTTCCTTGACCAGCAAAATAGCTGTTAGTAGATTTGAATATAGTCGCAAGTAATAAACCGGGTGCTAACCATAATAGCATATGATAAGCCAGTTGATAATCTTCACCAAAAATGGGGATAATCATAAAAAAAGAAACAAATAAAAGGCCCAACAGAATAAAAAGTGTAACGGTAATGGTTAAGCGGGAAGCTTGACAGATTTGTTGAACTAAAACGTCACCTTTGGAATTGGCACTTTTGGCAAACATTACCACTATTACTGCTGCGGGTAATTGCCATGCTAATTCGCCTATTTGAACAGCTATCACATAGTTACCAATTTGCTCAGGTGTGGTTAATAAACCTAATAAAAAAATATCGATTTTATAATTAGCGGTAATCAGAAAAAAAGCTACCGCATAAACAACACCTATTTTTAGCATGTTGAACAATGTGCTTTTATTAAAACTGATTGTTAATTGGTTTTCTTTTTTAAGGTAGATAATGGCTTGAATTAAATTAAATAAAGCCGCTAATGCAGTTGCTAAAATGGCACTGAAAATTGTTAATTGATCGACTAAATATAAAATAAAGATACAACCCACATAAAATAATTTTTGTACCCATGAGATGCGATTAAAGCTTTGAATATTTTGATGACCAAGGAATACCCCTTTTAAAGCGTTCACAGCTAATGAAGTCGGTAAAATAAGTGCGGTAACTATCATCATAGCGTTGTCGAAATAGTCTGAACCGAACCATAGCATCAAGCTATATACAATGAACGCGCCTATAATACTAGCCACGATGGTGTAACTGATAAGTGCACCTAAAATATCTGCTTCTTTTGCTTTTTTCTGTCCGATAAAATAAATAGCAGCTTGTCGCATCCCGCCTTCTGTTATGGCTAATAATAATTGAGGATAAATGAGAGCAGCGGCGAGTATTCCTCGTCCTTCAGCGCTTAAGGCTCTTGCTAAAATAACAGAGCCAATAAAGGTTAAAACGAGAACAACCATTTTAGAGCTAAAGACTGATATTACATCGTTTAGTAAAGATCTAGGCTCTGTCATTAGAGGGAGTGCTTCCATATTTCTTCCACTTTAATATGGGCCGGAATAACTTTACCAGCAGTGCTGATATATCGAGCTTCTGCGGGCATGTCGTAATCTGTTTTTTTAATAACCGATATTTTGGCTAAGTGAATAAGGAATAAAATATCTTTTGCGGTTGAGTTACCGGTATTAACAATAAAGTTTGCATGTAAAGGTGATATACAAGCCCCGCCTTTAATGATGCCTTTTAAGTTACATTGTTCTATTATTGCACTTGGGGGACCATAGTCAGCATACAATGCAGGATTACTTACAAAAACAGAACCACAATTAGAAAATTTTTTTCTACGGCTACTCAGTATTTCTAACATTTCCTTACGGATGGAGGTGTAAGCCCCTTTTTCAAAAATAAATGTAGCACTGACAATTATTTCATCTGTATTTTGAAAAATTGAAGAGCGATAATAAAAAAGACATTCTTGCTGTGAATGTTTTTTTATTTCACCTGAAGCCGTGACAGTTTCGACTGTTTCAATATGATCACCTATGCCTTTAAGTTGGCTTCCCCTATTCATGCAAATAATACCACCTAATGTTTCAGGGATACAGAGGTCTGCTCAATGCCAGAAAGGTTACTCTGAGCTACAGTGCGCGCAAACCCAATAACACATATGCCACTTTGACACCAAACAGATTTTTCATTTATAGAGTAGTCGGCCAATTTTGAACCAATATGTATGGCAGCAACATCTAAGACTCTATCTGAGGAAAGAAAGTTAGTAGTGTAGCCTTTAACTATGTAAGGTAATTCATTTAGAGAAAGAAACTTTATAATAGAGGATATTTGTTTTGCTGAGTTAGGGGAGACAATACACTTTGCAACCCTTCCAACTTCCCAACGACTTATTGAAGCTAACGAAATATTTTGTTGAACACCATTAGGACAAATGCCCTTTAGGTGGTTAATAATACTATTAGTTAAAGTTTTTTTTAAGTTCATAATTAATCAATTAAATGAGCTACCAGCTAAGCTGGTAATATTTCAATTTTAAGGCCTAATGACGTTAATTTTTTATCTAAGTTATTATATCCACGCATAGCCATTTCAATTTCATTAATGGTTGATTTACCTGGCGCGCATAGAGCGGCTAACAAGAGAGCCATACTGCCACGTAAGTCTGTTGAGGTTACTTCCCCTGCTTTAAATGTACCCCTACCTCGCGTGGTGATTTTTCCATGCTCTACTTCTATGATTTGTTCGTTTATAAGTTTTTGCAATTCACTTGCGTAGGCGATTCTTTCAGGATATCTATAATCAAATATTCTAGAATTACCTTGGGCAACAATGCCTAAAAGCGTATAGAAAGATTGCATGTCTGAAATTATTCCAGGGTGAGTTCCACAAGCGAGTTCAAATGATTCCACCTGATTGTTTTTTAGGCATTTGGGAGAGTAATAAATGCTGTTTGAATTCGCTAAGAAATCAATGCCAGCTTCTTTTAGGTGTAATAAAGGCACTTCCATTGTTTCAAAAGGCACATTATTGATTAAGATACTGCCACCCGATATAACGCCAAATACTAACCATGTTAAGGCTTCTATACGATCATACATTACAGGCTTAATCGCCCCTCTAAGGTCTGAAGTACCTTTGATGATGATATGGCTATTACCATTTACATTGATGTCCGCACCCATTCGCTTTAAAAAATCAATAAGATCTTCAATTTCTGGCGTGATATAAGCGTTAATTATTTCTGTTTGACCTTCTGCAATACATCCACAGATTAGTGCGTTTTCAGTACCACCCACGGTAGATATGGGGAAGTTGATTAAACCACCTTTAAAGGAACATCCAATAATATGAATATATTCTTCTTTTTCTATAACCTCACAGCCTAACCATTCCCATACTTTAATATGTAAGTCGTAACCTCTACTCCCTATTTTACAGCCTCCAGGATAAGGTATTTTGGCTTCACCTGAATTTTTTATTTGAGCAGCAACTAAAAGGTATGTTGTTCGTATTGGGTAATCGTAAACGTCTAAATCAATACATGAAATATTTTTAGAGTCTATAGTTAAGCGCTCGTTTTCTTCATCAACAGTTATGTTTGCACCAATATTTTGTAAAAATCGAATTTTATGCTTAGCGTCTACTAAGCTAGTAGGAAAGTTTTCTAAGATAACTTCACCATTAGATATACAGGCAGCGGCCAACAACCTTGTTGCTGAATTTTTTGCTCCGCTCACATTAACTGTACCTGAAGGTATTATTCCGCCTTGAACTATCGCTTTCATACTTTCCCTAATTAGATGTAATTCATTTATTCCAATAATACAAAATTATCTAATTCTTATATATTATTATCAACTTTAATCGGCATTTTTTTTAACTTAAGTCTAATACTGCACACAACGCGACTAAAGTTGCATCTGACATTAACTTTTCTTCACGTTATGTCATCAATTTTACTGCAATTGTAAAAATGACTAACTAGTTTAGCAAAAGTCTAAATTCTATAGTTAACATTTTCTAGATACTATATAAAACACTTTTTGCAAGATATTAACGGTTTAATAAATGAGAGCGATGCAATCAATCTAAGATTCAATAATGGCTATTGTATATGGCATCAATTGTTTTTTGAATTTGTAGTAAATAATTTTTAAATTTTTAGGTGAAGTCTAATTTAATGTTTTCAATTTGAACAACCCGGACTCAGGGAGTTGTATGGAAGGCCGTAATTATTTGAACAATTGGTTATTACAATGGGTAAATCGTAAGTGCGATACCAAGCTTTCACTAAGTGATCGGAGCTGGCTTTACTGGCTGAATAAGGCGAGCTGGGTGAGTATGAGGTTGTTTCGGTAAATAGGTCATCAGTACCATCTAAATCACCGTATACTTCGTCTGTGGAAATATGGTGGAAACGGAATTGATTTTTTAGATCGCCGGACAAACTAGACCAATACTTTTTAGCCGAGTTTAATAAATTGAAGGTGCCAACAATGTTTGTTTGAATAAACTCGGCCGGACCGTCAATCGAACGATCCACATGACTTTCAGCCGCTAGGTGCACAATGATATCGGGCTTGAACTCTTCTAAAACAGCATCCATTTTATCTGCATCACAGATATCCGCTTGGATAAAGGTATAACGTTCGTTGTTTTCAATTTCGAGTAGCGATTCTAAATTACCAGCATAGGTCAATTTGTCTAGGTTAATGACATTATGTTGGGTGTTGTTGATTAACTCCCTAACAACCGCTGAACCAATAAAACCTGCACCGCCTGTAACCAAAAATGTCATTTTTTTCACTACAATATTGTCCTTATGAAAATGTGAATGATTCCTTGGTTAGGAAGATCTTTGAAGTTATTTGAGAGCATTCTAGTGTATCAACTTCGTGTTTAGACGTTACTAGCGGATTACTTGTGAATCAAATCTGTTTTTATTGTACGAGATAACTTTCACTAAGTCTTCTATCTTAATAAACGCTGCCAAAGCATCGTTTTATATTTATTGAGATTGAGTAACTTGTTCAACATTTCTGAAACTATTGCTAATCCCACATACATAATAAACACAATAATCGCACGTTTCCCCCAGCCTTGTGCTACAAAAATTCGGGCTATGGGTTCGGCAACATCATAAAGGGGCATATGGCCAATAAACACAATAATGGTATTGCGTGAGAAAAATCGTACTATTTTATTGGCAGGCGAAAAACTTCACTGCCTTCAATGTGTTGGCTATGTAGACAAAAGAGATTGCCGCGGATATTATTAAACCATTTTGGATAGCTCCTCAATTTGGTAAAGTCTTGAACGGAAAGCTTTGAGCTAAATTGACTTGATTCATAAGGCTAGCCCAAGCAAAAAGTACTATTGCCCACCCTGTTAAAACAAGTAATGCTTTTGTCACTTGGTGGTTATCGCCTTGCTGACACATATACATACCTAATAAAAGTATGGTTATCCAGTTAGAAATTAACATGTAGCCAGTAAACAAATGTTCGTAGCCAATCCAAAACGCTCTGATTAGCCATTCTGCAATTAGTACCATGAAGATAATGGATTTAGTTACTGGCATTTTTCGTAGTAATACAGCCCAAAATAATAAGATATGTAAATAGGTGCCAATAAACCAAGTGGTAGGATTGGCTGGGAAAGAATTCGCAAACACGTTTAAGCCCGCTACAAAAGGGAAATAGTTAGAAAGTAACAAGCGACTTTGAAAAACAAAAAACAGCAGACTTAAAAAGACCGTAATGCCAAACCCCAAAAGTACATAGGGAATAGACGATTGTATACCACTTGCCAATGAGGGCGAGATTCTCGTGCCAAAACCCAGCCCATCACAAATACAAAAAAAGCTACGCCCAATTCTTTCGGATAGATGGGCTGAGTGAATTGATTATAAGGCTCACCGAAATAATGGCCAAACACAATCAAATACATACCAACGGCTTTTAGCCAGTCGATAAAATCAACTCTGTTTTTCATTAGGTAATTTACTCATGGTTTCAAGTAATGATGGGTCTGCTAGGGGTGAGGCTTGAACTTGTAAAGTGGCAGGTAGAGTTAGTCTTTTGATAAAACGAGCTGGGTTGCCGGCCAACATCACATAGTCTTTTGTATCGCTAGAAATGACAGTTCCTGCGGCTATTTGGCAGCCTTCGCCAATATCAGCCATCACAATCGCTGACTCACCTAACCATACATTTTTGCCTATGCGAATTTGTTTGATGTTGTCAGTTGAAAACGCACCCCATGTGCCGGTTTCGTCGTTATGGATATGTTGACTACTGCCACTCAAAAGACTTGAGCGGCAACCAATTAAACTGTTTTCGCCGATATGAGC
>JBLIBL010000099.1:0-12041 GCA_047633355.1 Polaribacter sp. | reverse complement strand
TTTTATTACTAGGTTCTTCTGATGTGGCAATAAAATCAGGTTTATCAAACGCATCATTTTCACTTTCAACTTCATCACTTTCATCGCTTTCAACATGAACGTTATCGAGCCAACAAGGCAATGTGACGCAAAAAATTGAACCTTTTCCAATCTGAGACTGCGCCCAAATTTGACCGTCATGTTGTTCTACTAACTGCCTAGTAACTGATAACCCTAAACCAGTTCCTCGTTGTGCTAAAGTCTCTGGCATATTTAACTGTTCAAAAGGTCGGAATATTGATTCTAATTTGGAGCGAGCAATCCCTACGCCGGTATCAACCACTCTAATATTAAGTTCATTAACGTTTAACCTAGCTAAAATTTCGATGGTGCCTTTCTGCGTATATTTAATCGCATTACCGATTAGGTTATGAAAAATCTGCTGAATTCTATTTTCATCGGCATACATTAAAGGCAAATCAGCTGGGACAGAATTTAGCATCAATAGCTCTTTTTTTTCTGCCAAAGGTTTAAGTAAACTCACAACCACTTCAATTACAGAATGCAAATCAACCGCTTGGCGATGCAGAATTAAAGAATGATGAGATAATTTTTTGAAATCAAGAATATCATTAATTAATTGTGCTAAGCGTTTACCGCCATCAGAAATCAGTGTTAGATTATCAATAGTCTTTTGATTCTGAAGTCCGGCGCTTCCCTCAACTAAAGATTCTGCGATGCCAATAATACCGTTTAACGGCGTTCTTAATTCATGAGATGTATTGGCGAGAAATTCGTCTTTTATTTGATCTAATTTTCTTAAATGTCGGTTAATATTTCGTTGTTCTTGTAAAGTTTTCTTTTGTTTTTGTATTAAAAACAAAAACAAACTAGATAAAGATACAACATAAATTAAATAGGCCCACCAAGTCTTCCATAATGGTGGCTCAATGATTAAACTCACATTTAAACTACTATCAAACCACTGCCCATCAAAATTTTTAACCTGTATTGAAAATGTATATTTGTTTGGATCTAGATTAGTGAATACAGCCTGATTTAATCCATTAGTTTCTATCCAATCTTTATTATAAGGCGCTAATTTATACCTAAACCTATTTCGTTGAACTTGATAAAAATCTAACGACACAAATTCAAACGTAATATCGTTTGATTGATATGGGTATTCAAAACTATTTTGGTCAATCACTAACCCTTCCGGTTTTAACAGTTTGCCTGCAACTTTAACGGATGTGAGAACAACATTAGTTTCCGCTATCGCATCTAGGGAATCTCCAGCACTAACAATTGCTACACCGCCTACGCTCCCAAAATAAATGTCACCATTCTTAGTTTTTTTAACTGCATTTGCATTAAATTCGTTTGCAGGTAAACCATCCGCCTGACTATAATTCCTAAAAGATATTTTTGTCGTGTCAAATTGAGACAAGCCTTTATTTGTACTTAACCAAAGCTTTCCATTAAGAACACTTTCTATACCATAGATAGCGCTGTTTGGTAATCCGTCTTTCTCTAAATAACTTTCAAAAACACCGTTCCCCTTCGATATATTTTCAGCCGACAGTTTATTTAACCCGTTAAAAGTGCCTATCCATAAATCACCTTTGCTATTCATATACAGAGACCTTACCGTATTATTACTTAGTGAGCTTTTATCTCCGGGTTGATTTTTAAATTGAGTAATCGTATTAAATTCTGGATCATATTTTTGTAAGCCTTCATCCCATGTACCAAACCAAATAAATCCTTGTTTATCTTGCAACATTGTTCTAACAGTTGAACCACCAAGTTCTCCGTCTTCGGAAAATTGGTAATCCGAAATAATTTTTTTTGTTTGACCATCTATTTTTAACAAACCATCATCTGTACTGACCCAAATATGACCATATCGATCTTCTTCGACCATCCTTATACGGTTATAGCTAACCATGCCTTCAGGATAATTTTCTCGTTCGATTAAAACAGTAATTTTTTTATCGATAGAATAAACAGCGACTTGCCCTTGCTGATTTCCAAACCATAAATTATTTTCATCATCAATTACCATTGATTGAATACGATTGCCAACAGGTAAACGGTTACGAGTAATAAAGGCTGAAATATGCTGAAAGCGGTCAAATTTGGGATCGTAACGATCCAATCCATTTAGCGTTGCCATCCAAAGGATCCCTTGGCTATCTTGTTCAATATCCCAAACGAGTTCATGTGAAAGACCATTTCGGCTATAAGGTGCATGGGTTAATCGTGAAAATTGATTTTCGAATGACTCCGTTATATTAATTCCTCCACCGGCCGTACCAATCCAAAGTAAACCCTTCTTATCCTGATAGAGACTCCAAATATCATTGATACTAATACTATGTGGATCGGCAGAATTTCTTTTAAAATGCTGAAACCTATTATCGCCTTTACGACGAACATTTAATCCACCTTCTTCTGTAGCGACCCAAAGGTCACCATTTGTTGTTCTTAAAACGCCACGAACATCGTTATAACTAAGACTAAAAGCATCTGTTTTTACATGCTGAAAATGCTTTATATTGATACCTGAATCAGCTGAGTTTACATTATTTTTATTTTTGTCTGATTCATCATTTTTAGGTAGTACAGTATTTTTTAATTTCAAGTGATACAAACCATTTAATCGAGTTCCTACCCACAAGCTTTTATCAGTATCTAAATAAAGGTTTTGTATCTGCGTTGGGAATTCCTTAGCGCTAAAATGTTTGAATGTTTGTCTTTCAATATTAAAATGTGCCAACGTTTTATGGCTGGCAACCCAAAGATTTCCATCGCCATCATCGGTAATATCTACAATTGCGCCAGAAGGGAGTGATTGAGAATCTAAAGGGTTGTTGTAAAAGTGGGCAAACGCATTCTTATTTGGTAAATAAAGATTAAGTCCATGTTCAGTAGCAACCCAAATACGATGAGCAGGATCTTCGAAAACTTTATAAACCTTAGAATGACTTAAACTGTCAAAATCACTATTACTCGGTACAAAGCGATCAAACTCGCCTGTTTTAGGGTCAAATCGATTGACACCATTTTGAGCAGTCGCAACCCACAAATAACCGTTATAATCTTCAATAATAGAAACAACGATATTGCTTGATAAAGAATTTACATCGCTAGGGTCATTTTTAAAGGTGACAAATTGATATCCATCGTAACGACTTAGGCCATCGTAGGTCCCAAACCACATAAAACCGTTAGAGTCTTGGAATATTACGTTAACCGTACTTTGTGGGAGTCCATCTTCTGTTGATATATGTTGAAAACTAATAGAATCGCGCACAGCCAAAACCTGCGCACTATATGTTAATCCATAGGTGATTACTAATATAAATAGAATGATTAATCGTTTATTCAAAATCCAAGCTAGGTCACTTAATTTCATAAATCAGTAGATTATTGTAACCGATTACGCTTTAATTGCACGAGATAGATTGATTATAAAGCTAAGCAAATTTGATCATAATGCGACAGTTTTAATATTACTGTAACTGATCTATAGATTTCAGTCATTAGTACAATCCGAATGTAGTGGAAATTAAAGGAATAATCCCCTCTAAACACTGATAAACTGTTAATTAAGCCTTTAAATTATTTCAAAATCGGCTAAAATGAAGGTATAAACATTACTATTTAAACTAGATATAATTAGAGAGTCGACAATTAGAGTATTATTTTAAATAAGATAGCCATCTTATAAAAGATAAAATAGCTATCTTTAATTCTTATTTTGCTAAAACTCTTATTTTATTAAAACAAGGTGTCTCATGGAAATTATCACCCTTATCGGGTTTATTACGGTTGCAGGCGTTGCATTTTTTGTTGGCCAGAACTTTTCAAATAGCCAAACTGAGAAAAAACAACTCGAAGAAGCGTTAAAAGAAAAAACTGAAGAACTTGAATCATTTCATTCTAAAGTAAATAATCATTTTGAGAAAACCTCAGAGCTATTTAATCACGTTTCGGATAGCTACCAGTCTTTATATGACCATATGGCGCAGAGCTCCAATCAGCTATGTGCTTCCCCCACTTTTCAAGCTTTACCAACTCAAAAAAGTAGTCAAACTCAGTCTATTGATGCAATTGGAACAACACCCCAAGAAGTTGGTCCTTATTCAAAACTAAAGCGTGATTCGGATAAAGGTTTATTTGATGCGAACCGTTTATATAACGCACATGATTACAGAAATAATAGTGAGCAGGAAAAGGAAGAAGTAAAGCTTACTGATGTTAGTGAGCCTGATTTTTCGGCTTTTGAAGAAACCCAAGATAACAAAGTGGTTGAAATTAATTCAGCAAAAGAAGATAAAGATGCACAAGCTCTTGATTATGCAATAAAAGAAAAAGGCGTCATCAATCATAATAGTTTGGACATGGATGACCTTAAAAACTCTTAAACACCCGTAAGCCATTCATCTTATTATTTTATAAACCTCTAACTAAATGCTTTATCCAATGAAAATTTTCTCAAGATTCCTATTCTTATTAAAATATAGCTTTATAGGGCTAACTATTGGCTATACATTTTTGTTTTTTGTACCTAATAGTGAGTTACCTTTCAACTGGCAAGAGGCGCAAAATGCCTGGAAGTTTTATAAAGACGCATCAAGTAAAACAAAACACAATCCAATCGAAGTGCTATCAAGTAATAATCAAAAAGACCCTCATTCCAATCAAAATAATGAATTTTCCTTTGCCAGCGCAATAAGTAAGGCAGGGCCATCAGTTGTTAGTGTAAAAGCGATAAGACAAAGAGGTGTACGAGAAGCTAAAGATGGAACACCTGGAGACATGCTGGTTGATGTGTATATCGAGTTAGGTTCTGGTGTTGTATTTAGTAAAGATGGTTACATTGTTACTAACTACCATGTTATTGCAGAAACCGATAGCATTATGCTGCACTTTTCAAATGGTGTACGTAAATATGCAAAAATTGTCGGCTTTGATAAAGCAAATGACATAGCGGTGTTAAAAGTTGACATAGAAACACCAATGACCGCCGAGTTAGGGATATCATCTCAAGTACGAACTGGGGATATTGTAATGGCAATCGGAACGCCTTTCGGCTTATTTGAAAATTCAGTATCTATGGGGATAGTTAGCGCGATTAACCATGGTCCTCTGTACCCTCGAATTCAAACCGATGCTTCTATGAATCAAGGTAACTCTGGCGGTGCGTTGATTGATGCCAGTGGAAAAGTCATTGGCATAAGCACTGCAAAGTTTAGCTTAGATAAAAATGACGAAATAGGGATTAATTTTGCAACACCTATTGATGTAGTAAAAGAAGTTTTTGATGAAATCATTAAACATGGCAGAGTAGTACGAAACTGGATTGGTCTGAATGCTGTTTCTTTAAATAGGGCTGGTCATAGAATCTTATCTCCCGGAGTTGAGTTTGGTATTGGACTTGTTGTCAGTGGAACGCAGCCCAACAGCCCCGCAGAAGAAGCTGGACTCCAATATAAGGATTTATTAACCCATTATAATGGTCAACTGATCACTAGCGGAGAGCAATTTAGGAAACTATTTATGCTGACACCAATCGGCAAATCGGTAAAAATAACTTACATTCGTAATAAAATTTCAATCGATACTCATTTAAATTTGCGCGAAGAACCTAAGAAATAAGTACCTCATTTATAAATAGAACAATTCTATGTGGTTAAAAAAACCAGTTTTTAGCCATTCTCTCATCCTAACTTCTTAAACAATTGCTTGATTCAAATATCTTGTTACATACCTGACATATTTTGAAAGGTGTTTTAGTCATATAATACACCAAACCAACGGCTAAACCTTTGAGTCTTATTAAGATCCTCCGAGTCATGAGCATTTTGGCATAAAAACTGCTTTGTTTAACTTATTACTTGAAAAGTTCAAATCAAAATAGAATGTTTTATAAAATTGTTGAAAGGAAAATAAAATGAACAAATTACTAATCGCATTATTAATGAGCCTATCGTTAATCGTTACAGCCTGCAGTGATACTAGTTCTGATGATAGCGACTCAGACGATTCAACCAAAACTGAAGAAACAGCAGATTCTGATAAAAAGGAAGGCGAAGAAGATGAGTTGGACGAGAATGGTGAAATAAAGAAGAAAAAACAAGCTGTTCCTGTAGAAGTCGTTTCTGTTGCTAGAGGTGATATTCAACAAACCTACAGAACAATAACAACCCTAGAAGCTGAAAATGATGCAGAAGTCGTTGCACGTTCAACTGGCGTATTAGAAAAAATATTTGTTGAAGAAGGCGACCATGTAAAGAAAGGTCAATTGTTAGCTCAATTAGACGTAGAGCTATTATCTTTAGAAGTCGCTCAATTAGCAGCAACTTCAAAAAAACTCAATAAAGAACTTGATAGACAAAAGTCTTTATTTAAAAGAAAACTAACCAGTTCAGATGCTTTAGATAGAGCACGGTTTGAATTCCAGTCACAAGATGCACAATACAAAATCTCAAAATTGAAGCTAAATTATGCCAGCATTCGTGCGCCTATCAATGGAATGATCATTGAGCGTCATGTTAAAGCAGGCAACCTAATCAAAAATAACGAGCCATTATTTAAAATTGTAGATCCTGCATCACTTGTTGCCGTTATGTTTTTACCAGAAAAAGAAATAGCTAACATAAAAAAGAACCAGACCATTTTATTAGCGGTTGACGCTTTAAATGGCAGTATTATAACCGGCACCGTTGACAGAATTCGTCCTTCTATCGATATTACCACAGGAACTTTCAAGGTTGTCGCCAAACTAAACAATCCTGATCAACTTTTACAAAATGGTATGTTTGGAAAAGTTGAAGTGGTTTTTGATATGCATTTTAACAGTCTATTATTAGAGCAGCAGGCAGTCATAACTCAAGACAATCGTTCTCATGTTTTTGTAGTACGTGATAACAAAGCCATGCAAACGCCTGTTAAAATTGGTTTTAAACACAATAACATCGTCGAGATCACTGAAGGACTGTTGGAAAATGACCAAGTAATTACGACTGGTCAGCAGATACTAAAACACGAAACAAAAATTGAAATCGTCGGATTAGAAGAGCCTCAAGTTGCGGATAAAAAGGAAGAAGAAAAGATAAAAGGTGGAGACATGCCTTCTTCAGTCGTTTCAAATCCATAATTTACTATGTTGATGATTTCATATCAATGATTTGTTCTGAACTGATCTGATCTGATCTAAAATTCTAAAATAAAGACTCATAATCAAAAATATTCAGCTAAATGAACACCCATTTAACTGATAAAAAAAGTTAAAAATCTCCGTTTTGGGTACAGATGAACTCGCCCTTAGCTGAAATAAAAATAAAGAAGGAATCATTATGAACCTAATCGCCACAGCTATTCGCCGACCGGTGACAGTTTCCATGTTTACGATTGCAGCCTTAGTTTTTGGTTTTGTGTTGGTCGGTAAGTTAGGGTTTAATCTTTTACCTGAACTTTCTTATCCAACTTTAACCGTTAGAACTGATTTCCCAGGTTCTGCCCCAGCCGAAGTTGAAAATCTAATTACACGACCATTAGAAGGCGTATTAGGAACAATTAAAGGCTTGCGCCAAGTTCGTAGTGTTTCCAAAGCGGGTAGAAGTGATATTTACCTTGAATTTTATTGGGGTACTGACGTTGATATCGCCAGTTTAGACGTTAGAGAAAAGATGGATCAAGTGCCACTTCCTTTAGAAGTGAAACCTCCAACTTTATTGCGCTTTAATCCGAATAACGAACCAATTATTCGAATGAGTCTTAGTCAAAAGTTAGAAGATGATGCAGATAAAGAGTTAGCATTAGCTAAGTTAAGGCGTTTTGCGGATTTAAAGTTAACCCGACGACTAGTAACTATAGAAGGCGTGGCGGCCGCAAAAGCATCTGGTGGCCTAGAAGATGAAATACAAATTCAATTAAAACAAGAATATTTATCTAAGTTAAAACTGACGGTTGCAGAAATTTCTGAAAAATTGAGGACACAGAATATTAATTTGAGCGGTGGGCAAATACGCAGTGGTCAGAGACAATTATTAGTTAGAACCTTTAACGAATACCGAACATTAGAAGATTTTGAAAATACGATTATTTTTAGCAAAGATCAGAAATTAATACGCTTAAAGGATATTGCCGATATTAAATTTAGTCATAAAGATCCTACTGCAATAACTAGACACAACGGAGAACAAGCTGTTGAACTAGCAATCTATAAAGAAGGCGATTCAAATACCGTTAAAGTAGCGGAAGCAGTGAGACTCCAAATTGAAGCATTAAAAAAGGATTTGCCGGAAAATATGACTTTATCCGTTCAAACCGATGCTTCAAAATTTATTAATCAAGCAATATCCGAATTAATTACTTCAGCAATATATGGTGGTTTGTTAGCCATGATTATTATTTATCTGTTTTTAGGTAAATTTTTACCTACTCTAATCATTTCAGCCACCATTCCTTTATCAGTTGTGATTACATTTAACCTAATGTATTCAGCTGAAGTTGATATGAATATCATGTCCTTAGGAGGTCTCGCTTTAGCGGTTGGTATGTTAGTCGATAATGCCATTGTGGTTTTAGAAAATATTGCAAAAAAACAGGAACAAGGTCTATCTTTAGCGCAGGCCGCACTCGAAGGTAGTCAGGAAGTATCGGGAGCAATAACAGCCTCAACCCTCACAACGATTGCGGTATTTTTACCACTCATTTTTGTTGAAGGGATTGCTGGTCAGCTATTTAAAGACCAAGCACTGACGATTACATTTTCACTAATTGTTTCTTTAGGCATCGCTTTAACTTTAATTCCGATGCTGGCGTCACGACAGCTTAAAAAGAATCATACTGATCCTTTAAATCGTAGCACTAGAACAAAAGTCGGTCGAAGTGCACTATTTATCCCTGAATTATTATTGGTTATTATTCCAGCAACGATCATTGGTATCATAAAATTCATTGTTTTTATTATTACAAAATTTCTTAGCTTCTTTTTTGTTCCCGCTAGAAGTGCGTTTGAAAAAGGCTACCAATTTATTTGTAGTGGCTACCATAGTTTATTAGCTTCAGCTCTTAATCAACGAGCTATTACGGTGTTACTTTCTATTGGTTTGTTAACAATTAGTTTGTTTGCAGTCAAAGATATTCCTCAAGTCGTTTTACCCGAGATGGCTCAGGGCGAATTGAAAATAAAAGTCGAATACGCTCCAGGCACAGCCATTCAATTATCAGATTTAAAAGTCATTGCCCTGTCTAAAAAATTATTAGCGGTTGATGGCGTTAAGCAAGTTTATTCTACCGCCGGCTCAGGAAATAAGTTAACCGCTAATCCTGAGCAAGAAGGAGAAAATATGGCTGAATTTACTTTACTACTTGATAACGGTATATCAAGAGATGAAGAAGATCAGTTATTAAAGCAATTAAGAGTTTTATTAGAAGAGGAAAGTTCTGGAATTGAGTCTGATGTAGAGCGCCCGCAACTGTTTAGTTTTTCGACTCCAATAAGCGTTGAAATTTATGGTTATGATATGGATATTCTAAAAAGTGAATCAAATAAAATTGTCGCAAAATTAGCAGAGTCTGAAAATTTTGTAGATTTACACAGTAATATGCAAAAGGGCTATCCCGAAGTTCAAATAGCATTTGACCATGAAAGACTTGCACAACTAAATATTTCGATGCAACAAGCTAATAACAGTATCGTCAACTCTATTCGAGGGAATAAAGCCACTCGTTATCGCTTAAAAGAACAGCAAATTGAAGTATTAGTACGACTCGAAGAGTCTTCTAGAGATGAATTAAAAGATATTGGTGAATTGATTATTAATCCAAGCTCTGAGCATCCAATTCCTCTATCTGCAGTGGCTGAATTAACATTAACTCAAGGTCCGAGCGAAGTGATGCGGATAGACCAACAACGTGTCGTATTAGTTGAAGGTCAAATTAAAAGTGGCAGTCTTTCTGATGCTATAAGCGAAGTAAACTTTTTATTAAAAGATATTCGTTTACCTTACGGGGTTAACATGCAAATTGGTGGTCAAAGTGAAGAAATGGATCGAAGTTTTAATTCATTATTGATGGCGTTAGCGTTAGCAGTGTTTCTTGTCTACCTTGTAATGGCATCTCAGTTTGAATCTTTATTACATCCTTTCATAATACTCTTCAGCATTCCCCTAGCTTTAGTCGGCGCCGTGTTTGCACTAATAGTCACCAATACAGAATTAAGTGTGGTGGTATTTTTAGGGCTAATAATGTTGGCCGGAATTGTAGTAAACAACGCTATCGTTCTAATCGACCGCATTAACCAATTGCGTGAAGAAGGACAGGAAAAAATTGAAGCGATTAAACAAGCCGCTGAGTCTCGTTTGCGTCCGATTATGATGACAACACTGACAACCACTTTAGGTATGCTGCCACTTGCTTTAGGCATTAGCGAAGGAACAGAAATTAGAGCGCCGATGGCAATCACTGTGATCGGCGGTTTAGTCGCATCAACCTTGTTAACTTTGATTGTGATTCCAGTGATGTACTCTTTATTTGATATCAAAGATTTTGAGAAAAACCCTCATTTGAATGTTAAAAATATGAAGACGGAGAGCTGATATGTGGTTTACTAAACTAGCATTAAAACGACCTGTCACCATCTCAATGATATTTGTATGTATGGTATTTTTAGGAGTTGCTGCCAGCCGTCTTTTACCATTAGAATATTTCCCGTCAGTTCAGTTTCCAGGAATACTGATTCAAGCTAATTACCCAGGCTCTTCGCCAGAAGAGATTGAAGAAAATGTTACGCGACCAATTGAAGAGGTTTTAGCAACAATGGGTGGAATTGATTTCATGAATTCCAATAGTAGTGAAAATGGCTCTCAGGTTTTTCTTTATTTCTGTTGGGGTGCAAATTCAAAACTGAAAGGTGTACAGGCAAGAGAGAAGTTAGATAGTATAAGAGATCAATTACCTGAAGATCTGAGACGCGTAACGATCATGACTTTTAGTTCCGACAATCAGGCAATCGTACAAGCTAGATTATCATCTGAAACCGATTTGTCAGATTCTTTTCAAGTTCTAAATCGAGTTTTAAAACAAAAATTAGAGCGTATTCCTGGTGTAAGTAGTGTCGATATTCAAGGAGTCGCAGCTAAAACTTATCAAATAAATTTAATTCCCGAACGCATCGCAGCGTATCACATTGAAACCAATCAACTCTTAGCTAAATTACAACAAGCAAATGCACTAGTTGCAGCAGGTGAAATAAAGACAAAGAGTGCCAGTTTTAGAGTTTCAATAAACGAACAATTTGAAAGCATTGACGATATTGAAAATTTTGTTATCAATAATCGAGGATTAAGGTTATCCGATATTGCAGATGTCGTTTTAGCAAAAGATGATATCGAAGTTGGTCGTCATTTAAATCGTGAATATGCGGTTTCCATCGAAATTAAAAGAGAAGCGGGAGCGAACCTAGTACAAACCGCAGCTAACGTAGTAAAAGCAATGGAAGAAGTAGAAAAACTTCCTGATTTCGAAGGAATTAAATTGTTTGTAATGGATAACCAAGGTGATGGAGTGACTCAATCTTTAAGTGACATAGCATGGTCGGGTTTAATTGGGTTTATGTTATCAACCTTTGTGTTATTCTTTTTCTTAAAAGAGATCAAACTAACTCTGATTGTCTCTTTAGCCGTGCCCTTTTCTCTTCTGATAACGCTCGCAGCCATGTATTTGTCGGGCTTGAGTTTAAATATTCTGTCGATGATGGGACTAATGCTAGCGATAGGAATGCTAGTAGATAATGCTGTTGTAGTGAGCGAAAGTATTTTTACTCAAAGAGAAAAAAATCCAGATAACCCTCTAGATGCGGTCATGTTAGGTGTGAAAAATGTTGGCGTCCCGGTTGTAGCTGGAACCATCACAACCGCAATTGTTTTTTTACCTAATATCATTGGTGAGAAAGTAGGTGTAACCATTTTTTTAAGTCATGTAGCCATCACTATTGTCATTTCATTAGTCGCTAGTTTATTTATTGCGACAACCATCATCCCGCT
>JBLIBL010000098.1:0-12106 GCA_047633355.1 Polaribacter sp. | reverse complement strand
CGTTATAGAAGCTATCTAGGAAGCTATCTAGACAATCAGCAAGGAAACTATAGTTTGAATAATATTAAAAAATTGGTCAATTCTTTTTTAGAATCTAAAAGACAAACAAAGCGAGTAGTATCATTATTTTTTGACTCAGTAACTATCTTATTAAGTATTTATATCTCTTTAAGTATTTCTGACCAGAATTATAGCTTAGAGGGAACTCTAGGTTATTTTGTAACAACGCTTGCACTCAGTCTAATAATATTCGCTAAAATTGGTTTTTATAGAGCCATTCTACGATATATGGGTCTAAAGGCGTTATTTACGGTCGGCGCTGGACTTGCACTATCAACTTTAGTTTTTGCATCAAGTTGTTATTTTTATAATATTCCCTTTCGAGCTAACACTCTTTTGTTGTATTGGACTTTTACACTGGTCAGTATTGGTGGTGCTCGACTGGTAACAATTGCTTATATTCGCTCCAAATTGGAAAAGTCTTACAAAATAGTTGCTATTTATGGGGCGGGTCAAGCAGGTAGAGAGCTTGCCAGAGCTTTAGGTCTAAGTAATAGCTATAAGATTGTTGCTTATTTTGATGATGACCCTATGACGTTTCGTTCGGAGATTGATGGTGTAAAAGTTTATTCACCTATATCCATGCAAGACATAATCTATAAGAAAAATATTACCCAAGTTCTATTAGCAATGCCTTCTACAAATCATGCTCGGCGCTCAGAAATATTGACGCGACTAGAACCATTCCCTATAAAAGTAAAAACAATCGCATCTCTAGACGATATTGTGAATGGAAAATCGATAGAGACATTAAAAGATATTGAAATAGAGGATTTACTGGGGCGAGATTCCGTGGACCCTGACGAAGATTTATTACAATCGTGTGTAACAAACAAAGTGGTTATGGTGACTGGTGCCGGAGGCTCCATTGGTTCCGAATTATGTAGACAATTAGTTGCATTAAAGCCAACTTCAATTATTCTTTATGAGTTATCAGAATTTGGTTTATATTCAATTGAGAAAGAATTAAGAAAATTAGCAATAAAACTTTCGGTTGACATTGAAATTGTTCCTTTGCTTGGCTCAGTCCAACACAAATTAAGAATGCTTCGCATACTTCAAAAATATGAAGTACAAACTGTTTATCATACAGCGGCATACAAGCATGTCCCGATAGTTGAACACAACGTAGTTGAAGGAATACGAAATAATATATTTGGAACTTGGTATGCCGCGGAAGCTGCTGCGGAAGCTAAAGTTGAACGTTTTGTTTTAATTTCAACAGATAAGGCCGTAAGACCGACTAATGTAATGGGAGCCTCTAAGCGCTTCGCAGAGCTTATTTTACAAGCGTTAAACTCTCGTGGTTGCTCAACCGTGTTTACTATGGTTCGTTTTGGCAACGTACTTGGCTCATCTGGTTCAGTGGTTCCTTTATTTAGAGATCAAATTAAAAGTGGTGGCCCTGTCACTGTGACTCATAAGGATATTATTAGATACTTTATGACCATTCCTGAAGCTGCTGGACTAGTGATTCAGGCGGGTGCTATGGGTAAAGGTGGTGATGTTTTTGTGCTTGATATGGGAGATCAAGTGAAAATATCCGATTTAGCTGCAAGAATGATTCATTTAATGGGGTTTACCATTAAAGACGAGAAGAGTCCATTAGGTGATATTGAAATTAATTATTCCGGCTTGCGTCCTGGCGAGAAACTATACGAAGAGTTGTTAGTAGGTGAAAATGTAGTTGGAACAACACATTCAAAAATTATGACAGCTACTGAAGAGGAAGTTCCTTGGGTTGATATGCAACGCGCATTAATATTATTGAATGAGCTTTGTGAAGAGATGAATTGCGAAGGAATTGTTCAACTATTGTTAAAAATGCCGACTGGCTATAATCCTCAACATGCCGTCTGTGATTTATTGTGGGATGAAGACCGAAACCGAAATAACGTAGTAAGATTTAAAACATTAGTTTGATCACGTTATGAGGGAAGTTTTAAATCGATCTAGCGAGTCAAAACTAAGTTTCAGGCAACATGTCTTTCTTTGATTTCTTTCATTTTTTTGATTTTTTTGCTTTATTGGCCTTGCTAGCGTAAGCCTTCAAAGAGCACAATAATTACAACTTCAACCTTTCCTCGAAAAGTTAAAGCTTACATCACACACTATATAACATCCCCGCACAGTACTTTGAGTACGCATTTCGTACGTTTTATTTCTCCGTTAAACCCTGCTACCTGATGAATATATTGGGAATTTATAAATTGGATGATGTAATGAGTGAAGAATTAAATAATATTAGTCAACAGGTTAAGCTTTTAAGAAAGAAAAATGGCTGGAGCCAGCAAATGTTAGCTGAATTGTCTGGGCTTGACAGAACAACGATAGGCGCACTTGAACGTAATGATTACTCAGATATTGGAATAAGAAAGGTTCAAAGAGTCTTGCAGGTATTGGGTCGATCTCTTGTGTTAGTTGAGCTAGGTTTACCATCTTTGGATGAGTTGCAGTCCATCAAATCATCAGCAGACTATCCCGCTGGGAGGGGAGGGTAATGGCTGATATTGATGTTTATCTTAATTCACAATTAAATAAACCGAATCAAGCTATTAATGTTCAATTATCTCCCGAATTGAATTTCATAATTTACGAAAAGGTTATAATCACTATCAAATACTTCCGAATCATTGGCAATAATCCCCAGCGTATAGTTTCCGAAATTTGTATTGAATAAATACTCAAAACTTACTTGAAATAACTCGTCGGCAATTTTACTGACACTATTACCCATTAAAGGATTATTAGGAAAACGATCTCGATTATTCGTGTTTAGCTTTACTTGTTTAACTTTTAATTGCCACGTATTGTTATTTATTAATCTAGAGACGAAAGTTAGTGAGATAGCTTCTGCATCATTATCATAAGTTGATCCAATGCTTCTTTGATTGTATCGATAGCCAGAGCGGTAGGTGCCATGTTCATAATAACAGTCTTGTGATGTGTCTTCTGCTGAAGCACAACTAACTTGTGTGTCGGTATACTCTAGATTCATTAAAAGTCGTTGTTCAAAAATGCTGAATTGTGTTTCAACGCCATATAAAAAAGCCTTATCTGTTACTTCTAAAGTCCCAGGACTCGGACTATCTTCTCCGATTGATTGCGCATAAACAGCATAAGGTACGTTGCCAATAGTGTCTGACCAGCGACCATCAAAACCAGCCAGTTGATTACCTAACTTTGTTTCTAACGCCTCACCACAGCTATCAGAGCCATCAGCACATTCTGTTTGACCTAATAGGCCATTAATAAACTCATCTAAGGATTCCGGTTGTCCTTTTCCGCCCCATTGATATGACCATGAAAGTCCAAGTTCAAGGTTTCTAATCGGTTTAAACGTAGCACGGCTATTCCATAGTTTTGCGTCAGCTACAAAACGTTTATGCTCTAAATGAGCAATTTGAGCTGTAAAAGTCCATGGGCCAATCCAACTTAACCAAGGCGTTTCAAAGGCTTGAGAATTATTTCTACGTATTGCAATGGCCGGTAATGGACGAGCGTTTGATGAAAGAATCAGACTAGTATCAATGCCTGGCCCCCACCATTTATTGGTTGCTCCCGCATCTATTATCCAGTTAGAAATTTTATAAGCGACGTAAGAGCCATCTAAATGGGCTTCACTTTTGTCGACAGAGGTTACTTGTTTATTTTGATAGTTTATTTTTATTTTACCCGCAAAATTTGGCCCCGTATATTCCGATGATAAGCTAACATTGGCACGAGCTGATAGGTTACTTCCAAAAGATGTAAACCGCCGTTCGTCTTTTGCGAGATGAATAGAGGCTTTATTGATAACCGATTTTTTAACCGATAAGTTCATCTGTCGTCTAATATTGGTCAGTGCATTTATCTGTATTTCTGAAAGATTGGATAAGTTGATATTTTTAATTTCAGGAGCAATGCTCGCCCACATTAGTGGATAAGTCGTTACTGGTAAATTAATCAAATTTGTATCATTTAATAATTGAATGTCTGCACGCAAGTTCATATCATTTGCATCCATCCAAGGAGAAGAGTGGGACTCAAAGCTCGCTAATTGAATAAAAATAACCAATAGGCTTAATGAGAACGCTTTAAAAGTGCATTGTTTTAAAGGGAATAGTTGTATGCTCATTGAAATCTCATCCATGCGTCAAATTGAGGATGTTACTTAATCCCATATCTGTCAATTAACGAATTTTATTAAAACTTGAATTCAAAAAAGTAGAATTTCAAGCAATCGACAAACATGGATTGATTAATTTTTAAAATAAGAGTTTTGAAAATCTATTAACTCTCGGCGTTAAGCATTTTCACTAGAATCTGAACATGCTCTGCTGTTCCAACACCTCTATCAGTTAAATAACCACCATCGGTTTGGCTGATGATTCCTTTTTCAAATAATCTTTGTGCAGCATTTATTTTCTTTTCTCCAGCATCTTGATGAATTTTTAAACCACCTTGGTTGGAGTTAAGGTCAAACAAATTTAACAGTTCTAATTCATCTAGTAATTCGGGGGTTAAAGACATTTTTTTTCCTCTAGTTTTGATTATTGGTTTTATATTTTTTTCTGTAAAATGGTGTTCTACCACTGGATTGCCATGTAAACCGTTTGTATACCCATTGATATTGTTCTGGGCAATCTGAAATACACATTTCAACATCTTTATTAAGTGCATTGGCTGCAACTAATTCATCTTTATTGCGAATCAACTCATTCGCAGGTTTAATGACTGCGCAATAAGTGCCATCGACTAATCGTTTAGCATAACAGCAAAGTAAGCTTGCTTCAGTTTTATGAGCCATTTGGCAAACTAATTTTCCTGTTAATGCGGATTGATCAAAAAACTGTGCGTATACACCGCTATTTTCAGCAGGTTCCTGATCCGGTAAAATTGCGACAACGTCCCCCTTTTTAATACTTTTAAAAATCATTGCAACACCACGCCTGTTCGCTGGTGCTAAATTAACTTTAATACGTTTTCTTGTCTTTAATATGTAATCATCCAGAGCTTTAATTTTCGCCGGTTTATACATAATTGTCATGCAAAAGTATTGACTAAAAAAGTGATTAAGAATTTCCCAATTTCCATGATGAGGCGCAATTAAAATAATCCCTTTTTTTGATTCTAATGCGTCAGTTAAATAACTTAAGCCTTCAACCTTGGTGATCTTTTTTTTAACTTTTTCAATTGACCAGTTCCATGACATTCCCATTTCGCCAATTGTTTTTCCGTAGGCGATTAGGCTTTTTTTGGCTAGTTGATCTAATTCTTGGGGTGTTTTATTTGGGTAACAGTGGCGTATATTGATTCGAGCAACATTTGCGCCTGAAGAGTTAAACCACCACATTAGACGCCCTATAAAACCGCCAAAAGCTTGGGCTATAGACAGAGGTAGCAGGCTTAATAGTTTTATTAAAAAGATGCCTATGTATATAAAGATGCTTTTCAATGATGTCTCGGGGTGATAAGTCGGCTTATTGAGTGATTTTGAGATTATATCTGAATATCCGTGGCGGTGGTACTTGATATTGTTAACATTGCATATTGTTTTCACTGCCTATTGCCAAGTTTTTGAGCTTAACTATTGGTTGTCTTGTTGTTGATTTAATTTGGTGTTATAACGCTGTTTAATGCAATATATTAAAAGCTGTTAATAGTGTCTCAATTTGAGTGCTGTTTTAAAGAGAACCTGAGCAAGGCAAGTATACGTTGATTGATTTGAGTCATAAAGTGGTAGATGGTTTGATCACTTATAAAATTTGTTTTAGCACATAGGGTATAAATAATATGTTAAAGGTAAGCAGATAATGGTGAAAAAAATACTACTAGTAACCTTAATAGTCATTTCTTTGTTCATTTTGAAGACTTTATATCAATCGGGTGCATTCAAAACAATTAATAATCATTCTTCTTTTAATAATGTACAAATGTATACCAACCTAGCAAGAACTGAAGATTTAGATATTGATCGAGAAAATGGATTGTTATTTATTTCTTCAAGTGACCGATGGAATATAGACTCAAGTAACGATTCTAAAGACGGAATTTATGTATTAGATCTAAATGATAAAAAGAACGAGGTGACAAAGCCTATTCGATTATCGACCACACTAAAAGAAGCGTTTCATCCTCATGGAATTTCATATTTAAGGAAAGGTGATAAAGGTTTTCTATTTGCCATAAATCATAATATTAAGGGTGACTTTGTTGAGGTTTTTCAATTCGAAAATGGACAACTAACACATCTTAAAAGTTACAGTAATAAATTAATGTGTTGTCCAAATGATTTAGTGGCGGTAGATGTGAATAAATTTTATGTCACTAATGACCATGGCGCAGCAAAAGGTTTTGGGCGGTTGTTAGAGGAGTATTTGCATCTCGCTAATTCTTATGTCCTCTATTATGATGGTGATACATTTTCAAAAGTACTTGAGAATATCAATTATGCAAATGGCATTAATGTATCCAATGATGGCAAAACAGTTTATGTCACTGAGGCATCAGGCGGTAAAAGAATATTTGTAATGGATCGTGATATAGAAAGTGGTGAGCTAAGTGAACGGTTTGCTCAGAGCCTTAATACTGGCGGCGATAATATCAGTGTGGATGAAAACGGTGATTTATGGATCGGTGCACATCCGAAATTATTAGATTTTGTAGGTCATGCCGAAAATTCAGATAAACTATCGCCCTCACAAGTATTAAAGTTAACGCACAGTGAAGATAATAGATTTGAAGTTGAAGAAATTTACTTAAATTACGGTGAACAAATATCAGCATCGAGTGTTGCTCTATTATTTTAAGATGAAGTTTATGTGGGTGTTGTGTTTGAAAATAAGTTACTAAAAGGTACATTGAAAAAGCCATAAGAGCTGTTATATTTAATTCATTAACTTTTTCTCGAAATTTGGTTATTTAGCGGCTTACTTATTAGTTATTAGTTATTAGTTATTAATCACAATTGGAAACACTAGTTCCATTAGGATGATTATAATAAAAACACTCACCGTTCCCACCAGTACTTCCAAACATTGAACGTCGGTTGAACGATTTTTTCTTTTTAACTTGTGCAAATTCTCCTTAGAAATTATTACTTTAATTTTAATAGCTAGAACTTACAGACTAATTAACAAACGGTCCTTTGAAAAAAATAAGAAAGATATAAAGTTTTTATAAGTAAAACATCGGTGGCAACATATAGGAGGTAGACGTTTATTTTAGCCAGCTTACACACTTACCTTGTTTGCATTCAAAAGTTATTTTTTATCCATTAAAGATAAAGTCACGAATTTTTTCAATGCTTGATTAGGGCGACGTCATTGTAGTCAATGCGTTTAGGCTGTTAAATGGCAGTGCTAACGTTTCCAAATTTGCTAGATTAAGTTAATTTCCCAGAAAATATTAAAGCCGTAAGTGGTTATTGCAAACGGTTTTTTTTAATTCACTATCTATATTAAACTTATCTGCATATAAAGAAAATGATTGAAAAACTGATGTCGTTTTGTCAATTATTTTGTTGGACTTTTTATCGTTGATATTGCAGTATTTAGCAAATTTTATTATATCATTTCTAGTAAATTCACTCTGTTTATTAGCTAACCTTATTTGATGCCCTTTGGTCCATTTACCGTTTGGATCATAAGAATAAGTTAAATCAAAAGCTGGTGCGAAAGTCCACTTACCTGATTTATCCATCAAAAAACCAAACTGCTTTGTATGATCGTCATGATTACGTCCTACTACATTAAATACAGCCCTCTTAAAAAGTTCCGTTAAAGCCGACTGACCTAAATCTAATTTTCGTAATACCATCGCCAACTGTTCGTAACTGTATGCGCCTGTGGAATCCCTTTGAGCATGGTCAACACCACACCATGAAGCATAGTGAAGCTTTTCTAATCTACCTTTGATTTTAGTTCTATCAAACCGTTCAATCATAAAATGAAAGTCACCGCCATCCTCAATAAAGTCGGTTCTGGGAATGTCGATCCCACATTCTTTTGCTAATATTGAGTAGACATATTCAACTCGTGTCATTCCTTTAGGATCTTTATTATCTCTATCTTGATTGTCTTCACTATCAAATTTTAACAGCCAATAAGAATGATTGGTTCCATGATGAGCCGTACCATGATCGGTTCCGTGATCAATTGTTCCGTCATAGATTTGTCCATCAGGTGATTTTGATATCAAAGCTTTCGACCTTGCTCCACCAGCACTAGAACCTACTCGAATTAATCTGATAGCTTTAGATCGTGTACGAGTTTTCAGCAATTCATCCTGCTTTGATTTGTTTTTAGATATTACTAGTGAAGCCAGCTCAGCCAATGAATGAACATCCAGCGCCAAGTTATTCTCTTCTTTTTCTTTCAACATTTCAGGGTGATACTCTAACGCGCCCATTCCTCTCGAACCAATATAAAGCAATCTATCTAAAGAAGTAATATTCTCTGGGGCTATGTTCTTTTCAGCCATAAACAAGTCAATCAATTGATTTCCAAACTTGTCAGGCAAACTATCAGCAAATATTCCAGGCAAGCCTTTAAATGTTCTTTGGCTAATATCGGCAAAACTATGGATTGCGGTGGGGAGCTTCATTCTGAGCGGGGAAAATTGAATATCAGATTTTGCAAAAGTATTTGTATATTCAAACGTAGCGATTTCTGTTTGGCCAGGTTTATAACCCAAATGCCCAATTGTGGTACCCCAGAGTTTTACCGATACAATCTGATCCATTATTTATCTTCTTCCCATAAAAAATTTAGCTTGGGTTTTATGGCTGGTTTAATCACACGCTTCTGTTGTTTATCTTTACTTGCCGTAGGGCTATAAACGTCCGGTAGAAGTAGCAGGTTTTCTAATTTGTCCAGTTCATTGACTGCTCTCATTAATTTTACAAAAGTCTCAAGCGTGATATTTCCTTTCCCACTTCTAAATTTTGCAAGTACAGAAGAACTTGTTCCACTGGCTGACAAGATATCTTTATCTTGGAGTTGCTTATGAATGCGTAATTGATCAAACATCTTTCCGAGTGACTTTACTATTTCGTGGTCAGTCATTAAATTAAAAGACATACTGGATCCTTTTATTATTCATTAACACGAATTATGATTGCGTATTATAAGTATAATATTTCTTTTAGCGAATATTATACCAATACATTGCTTGTTTATCAATATTCGTAATTACGAATAATATAGGGTTAAACCTTGCATATTATTTGCTAAAGCTATCCCATTAGGTTTGACCTATTCAAATTTTAAGCGTGATTAAAACGATTCTGACGAGCTAATTTAAAAAGTTTAACGGTGAACACCTGTCGCTCTTAATGAAAACTCGATATCAGTGCCATTTTGCGAAACGGTAACACCGCGTGGAAGGTGCTGTTTTTTGAAGATAAGGAACTTTGCCGTGGTAATGCTATTTTTATCGCCAATAGTCTATAAGCATCTGGTTCTTGTTTTAGAACCAGATGCTAGTATCCAGTGAAAGGCTACCAAGCAACCTGTTGCTCTACATCTGCATCATAATCAACGCCATCAAATCCAAACCCAAAGAGTTTCAAAAAGTCTTCGTTATAACCTTGATAATCGCCTAGAGATTGAAAATTTTCAGTGGTGACATTGGGCCATAAAGCTTTAATCTTCCCTTGGATTTCATCGTTAGTCTCAACATCATCCATTCGTAGGCGTTTATCTTCATCCATTGTTGGGTTGTCAGCCAATAGCAATGTGTTAAACAATCCATAAATTTGCTCGATAACACCTTCATGACAGTCTTCATCTTTCATCACTTGGTACATCAAAGAGATATATAAGGGCATTACAGGAATAGCCGAACTAGCTTGAGTAACTACCGCTTTTAATGAAGTGACGTAAGCTTTTAAATTGATATTTGAATAATCTGAGTTTAGTTCAGCCGATGCTCTATCTAAGTCTTCTTTTGCTTTGCCGATTGTCGCTTTACCATAAATAGGTTGAGTGAGTTCTTTACCAATATAGGTATAAGAACTTGTCACGCAGTTATCTGCCAGTAAATCTGCCTTATCTAATGCTTGTATCCATAGCTGCCAATCTTCACCACCCATTACTTTTATGGTGTTATCTATTTCATCTTGATTAGCCGCATCTAAAGAAATTTCATGGACGATTTTTTTGCTAGTATCAAATGTTTTAGAAATAACAGGCTCGCCAACCGGTTTTAAAGTTGAAATATAAGTTTCGCCTGTGTCTGGATCGGTTCTTCGAGGTGACGCTAAGCTGTATACAACTAGATCAATTTGCCCTTTACCGGATTCAATAAAATCTTGCTTGATTGTATCAATTGTTTGATTTTTTATTTCATGAGAAAACGCATCACCATTGATAGTTTTAGCATAAAGTTCTGCATCTTTCGCTTGTTGATGGAACGCCGCTGTATTGTACCAACCTGCAGTGCCTGTTTTACGCTCTGTTGGTTCTTTTTCGAAACAAATGCCAAGAGTCGATGCATCTGCAGCAAATGCCGATGTGATCCGAGATGCTAAACCGTAACCAGTGGAGCAACCTATCACGAGTACGTTTTTTGGTTTATTGGCTAAGTCGCCTTGTTGTTTAACGTATTCTATTTGTTCAGTAACGCTTGCAGCACAGCCACTAGGATGAGCATTTGTACAAATAAATCCACGTACTTTTGGTTTAATGATCATGGTTGATTTTCCTAAGGTCAATAAAATAGATGGTGGTAATTTTCACTTGGAGCGAATTTTACAGGGCATTTGTTTGATAAGAAAGAAAATTTATAGAGGTCGGTGTAGTCTTTTACAGCGCGAATTATATTTTAGAAACTGTTATCGCGAGGAGGAACGACGCGGCAATCTCCAACAGGCACCTATACAACCTGAACGATTGTACAAAAATTTGTGAGATTGCCACGCTGCGCTTATTGCCATGGATGGCATGTATTGAATAAATGCAGGAGCAGTTTACGGCCCCAACGACAGGTAACTATTGAAAATTTAGGCAAAAAAAAACCTGCTTAAAAAGCAGGCTTGATTAGCAATGTTAGCTATGACTCATTGACCACAAGGGGTAGGAAGCCATATCTTTACTAATAAAATCCTAAAACTTAAAAAAGTTCGGACAGAAGATAAATAACACTCAACCGTAGATCTACAAATCTACAAAACATCCATTTAATCAACAGTCTTAATAACTGTCACTAATAACATCTACACTCACAAAATTCGTTAAAAACTCGTGCTAGCGAATTAAATCGAAACTCTGTCTATCTAGAAATAGTTTGCTGAGAAACATGACTAACTCATTTAACTATTAGGAGAAAAACATATCGAATAAAGAAAAAAACAAGCTACTCGCTAAAATATCTAACTAGCAGTGGCTCCTCACTGGATATATTGCGCATTGTACGCATAAATTGTGTGTTTTCAAACGATCGTTTATAATGCTTGGCATTAGTTAAACTAATGCGAAAGCAATAAACTTATTTAGTCGTGACAATGTTCATAATCGATTAGAGACAATTTGAAAATGAAAAGAAAAATTCCACCATTAAAAAGTCTAAGAGCATTTGAAGCCGCTGGTAGGCATTTAAGTTTTACTCGTGCTGCAGATGAGTTATTTGTTACTCAAGCAGCCGTAAGCCATCAAATTAAGGCTCTAGAAGAGTTTTTAGGGGTACGGTTATTTATACGAAGAAATAGAAAATTACTGTTAACGGATGAAGGACAAGATTACTGGCCTAAAATAAGGGATATTTTTGAGTCCATAACTGTTGCAACCGATCAAGTGAGATCTGTAGTTACCGGCGGGTCATTAACTGTGAGTGTAATACCGACTTTTGCAACAGCATGGCTAATCCCAAGGTTAATGGAGTTTAATCAAATTTACCCAGATATTGACGTTCGTTTAAAGGCGAGTGACGATCTTGTTGATTTCCTGCAAGAAGACATTGACATTGACATTGCCATTTATTATGGACGAAGCGATTATCCTGGAATGCACAGTGTGACTTTATTGAACGAACACTTAACCCCTTTATGTACACCAGCATTATTAGA
>JBLIBL010000097.1:0-12576 GCA_047633355.1 Polaribacter sp. | reverse complement strand
TAGTTAAAAGAGCGCGAGTGGATTATTGAGCATCTAGAGAATATTTTTGCCACTGGTATTGCTACATATACTGCGTTTTTCGCTTTTGGTGGTCGACGCTTTTTCAGTGAAGTTTTTGGTAGTGGATTGCAGTTCGTTCCTTGGATTTTACCGAGTGTTATTGGTGTTGCTGCAACCATCTATTTGTCTAAGAAATATCGAAAGAAATATCGAATCAATGATTAAAGAAATTTAAAATGACAAAATAATTTATATCAACATAAAGGAAAAACAATGAAATTAACCAAATACTATCTATTGATAGGGATAATTATATCAAGCTTGTTATCAGCGCTAATCAATGCAAATCCTGCAATTCAAGCATTTGAAGATGAAAATTATGAATTGGCGAAAGAGCTATTTGAAAAAGACAAAGGTAGTGCCATTTCTAAGTTATACCTTGGTCGTTTAGAAATGAAAAATGGGAATTTGGATGAGGCAGAGGAATTAATCAAGTCAGCTTTGAATATGAAACCAAATGACTCAGTCTATCATTACTGGTTTGCCAGTATCAGTGGCGTACAAGCGGGTAATGCTTCGATCTTTTCGGCACCGGGTTATGCTTCCGACTCAAAAAAACATTATATGAAGGCGGTGGAGCTTGATCCAACTAATATAGAGGCGTTGAGTGGTTTAATTTCATTTTATACTCAAGCACCTTCTATCGTTGGCGGTTCTATTGAAAAAGCACAAAAGCTTGCTATCAAATTGACCGAGTTAGATCGAAAAGAAGGCTTGGTGACACAAATAAGCATTCATCGTAAAGAAAATGAAACGGCTAAAGAGCTACAAAAAGCTGAAGAATTGGTATTATCTTTTCCAAACTCGTCCGAAGCTCTACTTAAAGCAGGTTTTTCATATCAAGGTGCAAAGAGCTATGAGCATGCATTTGAACATTTTACCAATGCATCAAAATTTAAAGATAAGCTGCTTGGAGGAGATCTTAATAAAAAGGATAAGAAAAATGAAGCGCTAGCCTCAATGGATGCTTTATATCAAATCGGACGTAATGCGGTATTGAGTGGCATTAAAGTAGAGGAAGGCGTTCTTGCTTTAGAAAGCTATCTTAAATTGGTACCAAATAAAAACCAACCTAGTTTGAATTGGGCGACTGTTAGACTGGCAGATTTATACTTCAAAATGGGAAACAAAGAAAAAGCCGTGATGTTGGCAATTGCGGCGAAAAAGGATAAAAGTGATGGAGGTCCACGAAAGATAGCTAAAAAATTACTTAAGAAGATAAAGAACTCATAATTATTTTATAATATAAACGCTTTCTTACATTTAAACGTTTGCCTTTTCATTAGAAAAAATAGATTATTAATACCGAATTTTTACTCGATAAGCTATTTTCTCCTCAAACATAAGAAACAACATAAGAAAAGGTGAGCTCATGCAAAGACGAAATTTTATAAAATTAACGGGAGCGGGGGTTGGCGGTCTTATACTGCCAGTTACCGGGAATATGGTCTCCGCCGCTCAACTGATAGACCGTCCAATGGACGTTGCTATGAAAAAACAATTGGCTGATGTGGCTTTAAATGCCGCTAAAAGTGCCGGCGCAACTTATGCCGATGCTAGGATTGGCCGTTATCTCAATCAATTTGTGACTACGCGAGAAAAAGTGGTTAATAATATTGTCAATACAGAGTCTGCTGGTATTGGCATTAGGGTTATTTCTAATGGTACATGGGGATTCGCATCTACATCTGATATGCGCCCAGACAGCATCGCAAAAACCGCTAAACAAGCCGTTGCAATTGCTAAAGCGAATTCAAAGTTTCAAACAGAGCCTGTCCGTTTAGCCTCCGTTAAAGGCGTGGGCGAGGTCAGATGGAATACACCTATTGTTAAAAATGCGTTTGAAATTCCAGTAAAAGAAAAAGCGGATATGCTTTTAGAAGTGAATAATGCCGCTATGAGTAATGGTGCTAGTTATTGTACTTCTATTTTATTTTTGGTGAATGAACAAAAGTACTTTGCTTCTACGGATGGCTCTTACATTGATCAAGATGTTCATCGTTTATGGACACCATTCTTTGCAAGTGCAGTCGGAAAATCAGGTTTTAAACAAAGACAGAGTTTATGTGATCCTGTTGGTATGGGTTTTGAATACCTTGATGGCAAAGCCGAAGATAAAATTCATGTACAAGGCGCTAATATTGGCTATGGTAAATCTTATGACATGATTGAAGATGCTACTAATGCCGGTAAAGAATTACAGAAAAAATTAAAAGCCAAATCAGTCAAACCTGGTAAATATGACTTAGTACTTGATCCTGCTCATTTAATGCTCACTATTCATGAATCGGTTGGTCATCCATTAGAGTTAGATAGAGTGCTAGGTTACGAAGCCAATTATGCAGGCACCAGTTTTGCTACATTAGATAAATGGAAGTCTAAAAACTTTAATTACGGATCAGATATTGTTAATTTAGTGGCCGATAAAACACAAGTTGGTTCGTTAGGGCATGTTGGTTATGATGATGAAGGTGTTAAAACTAAAGAGTGGGATTTAGTAAAAAAAGGCACATTGGTCAACTACCAAGCCATTCGTGATCAAGTGCATATGATTGATCAAACAGAGTCTCATGGTTGTTGTTATTCGCAAAGCTGGCGCGATGTTCAGTTTCAAAGAATGCCTAATGTTTCATTAAAGCCAAACCAGGAAAAAGATTTAAGCGCCAATGACATTATCAAAGGTGTAGACAAAGGTATTTATATTGTCGGTCGTGGCTCTTATTCCATTGACCAACAACGATATAACTTCCAGTTTGGCGGCCAGTTATTTTTTGAAATTGAAAATGGAAAAATTGTTGATCAAATTGAAGATGTTGCTTACCAGTCAAATACACAAGATTTTTGGAATGCTTGTACACAACTTGCTGGTAAATCTGATTATAGAGTAGGCGGTTCATTCTTTGATGGTAAAGGACAACCATCGCAAGTCAGCGCCGTATCTCATGGTTGCCCAACAACGCGTTTCAATAACATTAATGTTTTAAATACTAAACGTAAGGTTTAGCTATTAGCTATTTAAATAAACGATTAAATAACAACATTTATGTTAACGATTAAAAAGAATAGACGAGGTAAATAATGTCAATTTTAACTGAAAAAGAAGCAAAAAAGATTTTAAAAAGAGTGCTCGCATTCTCTAAAGCAGATGAGTGCGAATGTAATTTAACCGGTCAACTAAGCGGTAATATTCGCTACGCAAGAAATACTGTTACCACCGCAGGGCAACTAAGTGATTTAAATTTAGCAGTGCAATCAACTTTTGGTATGAAAATGGGTGTTGCAACTATTAACGAATTTGATGATGCATCATTAGAAAAAGTGGTTCGCCGTGCAGAAGAACTTGCAAGGCTTGCACCGGATAACCCAGAGTATATGCCAATATTAGGACCACAAAAATATTCAAAAATGAATACTTTTTTTGACTCAACCACAAAAATAACCGCTGAAGATCGCGCCCAAGCAGCCGATGATAGCATTACTCCATCTAAGAAAAACAAACTGGTTGCCAGTGGGTTTCTTGATGACAGTTATGATATGAGCGCCATTATGAACAGCAAAGGCTTGTTTGCTTATAATGTATCGACCAGTATTAATTTCTCTGCCACTATTCGCACAGAAGATGGTAAAGGCTCTGGCTGGGTGACTAAAGATTATTCTGATGCGAAAAAAATGGATACGGCTAAAGCATCCGCTATTGCTATTCAGAAATCATTAGGTTCGGTTGATGCAAAAGAATTAGAACCCGGTAAATACACCGTTATTTTAGAGCCAGCAGCAGGCGTGGGATTACTTAGTAATTTAGTCCGAAGCATGGGACAGCGGGGAGCTGATGAAGGCAGAAGTTTTTTAAGCTACAAAGCAAAAGACGGCGAAAAAGACGCGCCTAAAAACAAACTGGGTGAAAAAATGTTTGATGAGCGCGTCAACGTTCATTCAGATCCTCAGCATCCAATTGTTCCAACCGCTAGTTTTGCTGACAACGGAGCGCCTGTTGGTAAAACACAATGGATTAAAGATGGAAAAATTGTCAACATGCGTAACTCTCGTTATTGGGCAAAGAAGACCAATACAGAATATAACGCAACCGCTAGCGGCCAGTTTATTATGCAAGGTGGTAGTGAAAGTCTAGAGGAAATGATTAAAAATACCCGTCGAGGTATTTTAGTGACTCGCCTTTGGTACATTCGCCAATTGGACCCACAAACCTTACTATATACGGGTTTAACGCGTGATGGGACTTTTTATATTGAAAATGGAAAAATTAAATACCCGGTTAAAAACTTCCGTTTTAATGAAAGTCCAATTGTGATGTTAAATAATATTGAAGCATTAGGTAAACCTGAGCGAATTGATGGCAATATGGTTCCACCAATGAAAATAAGAGATTTTACATTTAGTAGTTTATCTGACGCTGTTTAGACAAAACGAGCAAATGTAACTTTTTGGTTTATAAAAAATGAAACGACGTGACCTGATAAAAAATGCTATAAACTTTTCGGGTTGCGTCGTTTCTGTTCCTGCTATATCTTTATTCTCTTCAAATCTTCAAGCTAAAGAGTTTTTCGACTTCTATTTCACCCGATTAAGCTATGAGTCAGGTGATTGGGATGTTGACGAACGTATGCCAGCAAACCTACTTAATTCATTAATAGAATATACCAATATTAAAGTCGACCTTAACGAGCGAATAATAGCGTTATCGGATACTGAAATGCTGAATTCTCCTTTTTGTTATTTGGCAGGGCACCGTCTGGTTGAGTTTAATTATGAAGAAAGACAGAACTTTGAAACCTACGTAAAAAATGGTGGTTTTGTTTTTGTTGATGATTGCAATCATGACATAGATGGTATTTTTGCCAAAAGCTTTGAAGAGCAAATGGCAAAAATATTTGGCAAAAATGCGTTAAAGAAGATCCCTAATAATCATGAAATATATTCGTCCTTTTTCAAGTTTGATGGACCTCCAGATACAGGGGTTGAACTAAATGGTTGGGGCGATGATTTAGTCCATGATTATTTGAAAGCGATTGAAATAGATGGCAGAATTGCTGTTCTATATAGTAATAAAGATTTAGGTTGTGAATGGGATTATGATTTTAGAAATAAGCGTTTTCTCGCGGTAGATAATACTCGGTTTGCAGTGAATATTGTTGTTTATGCGATGACGGCTTAAAAGCAAATTTTCTAAAGCTCCTCGAAAATGGCTACTTGCATTGTTTAATAAGCGACATCAGCGCAACGAGGGGGAACAATAACGCCATTTTTGCAGTAGGGGAAATTATGTCCCTTTGCGAAGGGGGATTAATAAAGAAAAGAAGAATAAAGAATATGAATGAAGCAATAATAAAAAAACAACTAACAAAACTAAATGACGTCAAAAGAGAAATTGCTAAAGTTATCGTCGGACAAGAGTCAGTTGTTAACGAACTAATGATTAGTTTACTCGCTGGTGGACATTGTTTACTTGAAGGTGTACCTGGCCTCGCAAAAACTCTACTTGTTAGTACTTTAGCTAAGACTTTAGATTTACAATTTAATCGTGTTCAATTTACACCCGATCTAATGCCTAGCGATATTGTAGGAACTGAAATATTAGAAGAAGATCATTCAACCGGTAAACGTTTTTTTAAATTCCAAAAAGGCCCAGTATTTACCAATATATTTTTGGCCGATGAAATAAACCGCACACCTCCTAAAACTCAAGCCGCATTACTAGAAGCTATGCAAGAAAAACATGTTAGTTATGGCGGGGAAACTTATGAATTACCTGCACCATTTTTTGTTTTGGCTACTCAAAATCCTGTTGAACAATCAGGCACGTATCCTTTGCCAGAAGCTCAACTTGACCGATTTTTAATGTTTGTTAGAGTAGAATACCCTAATCAAGATGAAGAAATTGAAATTCTTAAGCGTACAACTGACAATCGCAGAGTCGATTTAGATTCGTTACTTTCGGCAGATGAGATGGTGGCGATTCAGGGTTTGGTGAGAGAAGTAGAAGTTTCTAGTAGTCTTTTAGAATACATTACCAATATTGTTCGTTTGACTCGACCTACAGTATCAGCGTTAGAATCACAACTTGGAAATACTCAATCCAGTCCGACTCATCAATATATTAGTTGGGGCGCCGGACCTAGAGCTGGGCAAGCTTTAGTTTTATGTGCCAAAGCTAATGCGTTACTTGACGGACGTTATTCTGTCGGTATAAACGATATTACAAAAGTAGCACCGGCTGTTTTACGTCATAGAATTTTACTTAACTTTCAAGCAGAAGCTGACAAAGTGACCAGTGATGAGGTTATTCAAAACATTCTTAAGAGTGTCAACCAACCAAAAAGTAAACTTGCGTAATGTTAAGTTTCATTAATTTTTCCTCTCAGTTATGAAGGGTTATAAACAACCCATAAAGCCAGAAGATATTGTTAGTATTGACGGCTTACCTTTAGTTGCAAAACGACTAGCCGATGGTTTTTTACAAGGCATTCAATCAAGTCGCCAGCGGGGTTTAGGTATAGAGTTTAGTCAATATCGTGCTTATGAAGTTGGTGATGAGTTAAGTCGAATCGATTGGAAACTATTTGCAAGAAGCGACCGTTATTTTGTACGAGAGGCTGAAAGAGAAAGCGAGATTGATGTATGGTTTTTGTTGGATACAAGTCGTTCAATGCTTCAATCAACGCAAAAAAATAGTAAACCCATTGAAAACAACTCTTCTAGTGAAAGTGATTTTCCGAATAAACTTGAATATGCAAAGACATTGATCGCAAGCATTTCGTATTTAGTGCAAAATCAAGGTGATAAATTTGGCTTTGTTAGTCTATCTAGTGATAAGTTTTCCTTTGTTGAAAAAGGTAACGGGAAAAAACATTGGCATAAATTATTATTAGCCTTAAATGATGTTAAAGCGGGCCAATACTTCCCTCCAATTGACTTGTTAAAGAACCACTTGGCACAACTCCAAAGACCTTCCATTATTTTTCTCATAAGTGATTTTTATCAACAGGATGATGAAATAACACAATTTCTTTCTCAACTTAATCGTGTACGTTCTGAAGTGGTTGCGTTACGTCTTTTTTCTAAACATGATGAAACTTTATTTTTTGATAAACATCAAATTAATAATATGATTCGTTTTAAAGATTTAGAAACTGAAGAAGAACTGTTTGTTTCTGCAAAGTCAGCCAAAAAACATTACACAAAAAATTATAATGCGTATACTGAACGTCTCAATAAGCATTTTAATGAACTTGGTATTGAATATTCATCGATAAATATTGAAGCGCCAATAAAAAAAACGCTATCTCAATATTTAAATAAACGATTACGTTTTCGCTAATTAATTTTTGATCAATATGTCTCAATTCCTATCAAATATCACGCTCTACAATACCGCAAGTTTAATTGCGTTATTAGTTCTCCTAATACCAATTATTATACATCTTATTAATCCAAATAAAGCAACTTTGATATGGGTTGCTAGTCTACGATTGATAAAAACTAGCAATGTAAAACGAGTTTTTCAAATTAAATGGTTAGAGAAGTTGCTTCTACTAGTCCGTTTAATTTTGTTCACATTGATCACCATTTTACTTGCAAAGCCAATGGTCTTCGCGAAAATAAATTCGATAGACGAAGAACATCACTTTTATAGTAATGATTGGTTAGAGAATGTTTCCGAGTCGGAACGAATGGAACTAAAAGATAATACTAAAGAACAAGATAGACACTTTATTTTAGAACGACTGCATGATAATGTTTTTTCAAATATGGAGAAATTATTTGAATCGTTTAATAAAACACACGAAAAACAACCTGGACGCTCAAAAAACCAAGCAGGTCATATCGCTGATCTTGAACAGCGAACAATTATCCCTGAACTTACACACTTATATTTAACTAATCGATCTTCAAATTATAACGATCCAATTTCCCCAATTAAAACAAAGTACCCAGTTATTATCCATATAAAAGAATTAGATAAAAAAGTTTCAAAAGAAAAGATACTAATAGATATCATATATAAACCAACCTTATCTAATGAGAAGGAAATATTAGTGCTTGCTTTAGATGCTCTCAAAGAAAACTCGGAGATGGATTTTAGCGTTAAGACTTATGAAGCTAATTTAGAACAACAAATAGATAAAGCGAATTTATCTTTTGTTCTTGCTGATGTAGTGACAAATAATAGCCCGAAAGAGGCAGTATTTATTAAATCTATCGATGATGGTATGGTCTTTATCCTGTCAGATGGGGCTACTAAAACGTGGAAAAATTCATCGCCGACGAAAATAATATCAATACTCTCTAATATAATACAAAGTCTGAACAAGGTAGCTGAGAATAACCGGATCAGTAGTTCTATGCTTGTACGTTTATTTGAAAATAATGACACATTTGATATGAAGGAAGTGATTTTATCTCTACATTCTAAATCGCTGAAAAAATATTTAATTTTTCTATTTTGTCTGTTGTTATTATTAGAACGTTGGATGGTTTTGAGTGGAACCCATTCTCATGAGTAAAGATGCCATAAGTGAAAATCTAGATGATTTAAATCAAGCGAAATTAATAATTAACAGCTTAGTTAGAATGATTACTGCAAAGAAAATATTCAGCATATCCTTGAATTTTATTTTGATTGGTGTTCTAACCTATTTGTTATTGGAATTATTGTTCATTTCGATTGCAAATTATGTTGTTATAAATTCTATCGTATTGTTTTCTGGCGTTTATTTTTTCCTCTCTATTAATAGTGAAATATTTAAAGCGATCAATAAAAAAAATGTATTAGAGCATATTAATAGAAAAATACCGAAATACCAAGAAAGTAGTCAAATCATACTTAACCAAAATTATAGTCCAATAAAAAATATATTAAGAAACAATATTGTTAGTCAGTTAATATCAGATGATAAGCAGGGCATTTTAAAAAAAGCGATGCCTAGTGAAAAGTGGAAAACTCCAATTATATTATTAGCTATGATTATCCTAATCAATGTATTCTCTAATGATTTAAATATGATTATTGCTAAGTGGGGAGTGAAAAATGAAGCAGTGCAGAAACTGCAATTGACTCCCAACAAAAATGAAATTGCTTCGGTAATATCAATCGATCTAGTAGAAGTTATTGTGTCACCGCCAAAATATACAAATTTAAAGGAGTTTGTCTCAAAAAAGCTTGATATAAGTATTCCAGAGAACTCTATGATTAATTGGAATGTTAGTTTAATAGGAACAGTAAAAGATGTTTACATTATTTTTACTTCAACGGATTCTCAAAAGAACAAGTTCAAGATGTTATATAACAAGGAGACAAAGCGTTATTTTTTCAATCATAAGATAGAGCAAACTCAAATATATAATTTTGAAGTGGTAGCAAATGGAATATCTAAGATTCCTAATGGCGTTTACAGTATTGTTGTGGTCAAAGATCAATCGCCTAAAGTGAAAATTGTTAATCCGAAGCAGTCACTGGTTGAATTTCCAATGCACGGCAATCATTCATTTTCGTTGAGTGCCAATGTGATTGATGATTATGGAATAACAGATGTTAATATTATTGCATCCGTCGCAAAAGGTTCTGGAGAAGCTGTAAAGTTTCGAGATAAAATATTTGTATTCGATGAGATGATAAAAGAGCCAAACAATGCCTCTAAGAAAGTTAGTTTTAACTATAAAAAACAGTGGCAACTTAAAAAGTTAGATATGGAGCCGGGCGATGAAGTCTATTTTCATATCATCGCTACCGATAATCGACAACCTAATACTCAACAAAGTAAGTCGAATAGTGTGATAGTGCGTTGGCTAGATGATGATGAAATTGAATTATCAACTGAAGGCGTACGAATTGGATTTGTACCTGAGTATTTTAGAAGTCAAAGACAGATAATTATTGAAACGATTGAATTAATTGAAGATAGAAATGATCTTGCTACGACTGATTTCAATGCAAAATCGGTTGATTTAGGACACTCTCAGGGTGATCTAAAAACTAAATATGGTCAGTATTTAGGTGATGAGTTTGGAGAAGGAGCTGGCGAACACTTTGGATTAGCTGACGGATATCATGGTGAAAGTGAGGTCGAAAATGCTGGAACAATGAATACTCATGAAGAGATAAAAAAGGACGATGAACATCACAGTGAACATGAAGACAACGAAGGAGCTGTGATACTTGGCGATGGGAATGCGCTTATCGCGGAATTTACTCACAACCATGGAACAGAGGAGATAGCACCTCTTTCAGATCGAGATCCTAAAACATGGATGAAAATGGCTGTTAGTGAAATGTGGCAAGCGGAATTATATTTAATGTTGTCTGAGCCATCAAAAGCTCTACCATTCGAGAAAAATGCCTATAAATATTTAAAAGAAGCCAGAAAAGCCGATCGTATTTACGCTAAACGATTAGGATTTGAGCCTCCACCTGTCACAGAAGATAGACGTTTATCTGGCGAACTAAATGAACTTGGTTCCAGTTATATCAATACAAAAGGTTTTACTAAACAAAAGTCGAGTCAAAAAATTATTGGTTCAGCTTATACTTTGATTAATCAATGGAAATTGTTAAATGAAGAGCTGCAAAAATCATTTGAACTCAGTTTTGAACATAACGAAATAATAGATAATCTAAAGATCGAATTACTGGAATTAGCCAAAACAAGACCTGTACTTGTTAAGTATGTGGCGATATTAGAACAAATTAGTTTAAGTAAAAAATTATCGCTGCAAGGCTGTGTCAACTGCATTGGTGATTTACAACAACGATTATGGTCATTATTGCCTACGCCAAGAAGCCTGCCCAGTACCAAAGTCGATACAATGGGGTTAAACAATCAGTCAAAAAAACTATATTTGAAATCCATTCGTAAACTTATTGATTCATCTGATGTCCGTACTAGAGGTCAAAATGATGAGCGATAATTTCTACATTAATTTCATGCATATTAATTTTTTTAATCTCGTACTGATTGATTACTTAAGCCTATTATTGGTTTTAACTTCATTTATCTATTTTCAATTTTCAATTACTAAAAATGTGGCTAATAAATCAATATTGAACAGGACTTCGTTAAGCTTAGCGAATATATTACTATTTTTTTCTATCATTGGACTAATCGTTCAACCGGAATTTGAATCGTACGCAAATGATCAATTAGATGAAGTCCGAGTTATTACAAAATCTTCTAATACTGAGTTTAATTCTGTGATTAGCGACCTAGAAGATAATCGTGAAAATACTTTGATTCTACTCTACGAGTTAGAGACTCTATCAAAAGTATATGATTTTTCTCGTCTTACAAGCAATCTTATTTTTTCACCAAGTCAGCTGCCAATACGAATCTCAGATAAATTAGGCCGTGAGCAGAATGGAAACTATTCGTTGAAGGTCGTTGGTGATGGTTTTACGGAACAACAGATCGAAGTTCTAAATAAAAATACTGATAATCATCTTAATAAAATATCATATGAGCCGCCAACTAAAATTGCAAATGGAATAATAAATCCCAATTGGGATAATAGAATTAATTTAGGTGAGTACTCAAATTTTACAGCTAAAATTCAGATAGTAAATCAGTTAGGTGCACAGTCTAAGCTAAATGAAAAAGCTATAAAGGAGCGTTATACTGTCAGGCTTCTAAATCATACAGGGCAAGTGGAGGAGGAAAAAAGCGTTGTTGAAGGCACAATCGTGAGTTTTAAAATGAGCCCAAAAACATTCGGATTAGTGACTTATAAAATTGAGTTGTTAAATAATAACAGCGTGATGAGCAAAGAACAGATAGCGATTGAAGTGAGAAATCGTGCGATATTGAAAATGTTGATTCTACAGTCATCACCATCATTTGAAACCAAACAAATAAAAAACTGGGCAGGGGAACATCATGCCGTTGTTGTTGTAAAAACTAGTATAAACCCAACAATGAACCTTTCTCGATTAATAAACGTCAAAGAAAAAAATATAAACAAATATAAGTCAATGAAAATTGATGAAAGTATTTTAGGAGAGTTTGATGTTTTGATTATAGATTCACGACGATTTAACCAACTAAACAGAAACGAGATAAATGCTATCACAAATTCAATCGATGATGGGTTAGGTGTTATTGTATTGATGGATAAAAAATCATCAGAAAAACCTCTCCCGCTTGCTGGAATCGATAGAGAAGGATTTACGATTAATAAAATTGGAAAAAAAAATCAATCCATTCTATACATTGATTCGTTCAACAGTAATGATTTGGCGACTCGTGATTTGATTTCTGAATTACCTATTTCACACATAGCAAATAATTTTCAGTTTGCTAGTAAATTAGAAGCTGAAGGTGTCGATAAAAATAGACTAACGACATTAATCAGTAATTCAAAAGAGGACGTTCTAGTAGCTCAACAGCAACGGGGATTAGGGGCAGTTACCTACAACTTATTGAAAGACACTTACCGCTGGATTTCAAATGGTGAAAAAATACCGCATAGTCATTTTTGGCAACACTTAATAAAAAATACGGCAAGGAA
>JBLIBL010000096.1:0-12663 GCA_047633355.1 Polaribacter sp. | reverse complement strand
TAAGCGCTTTTAAAACGTCGCGCATTGGACCATCACCCACTAATTGTAGCTTTGTTACCAGTAGCTCGGGGCATGTTTCGAGGGCTTGCTGGTAAGCATTAATCATCAATATCTGATTTTTAATTTCATCTAGACGACCCACTGTACAAAACGTAAAAGCGGTTGTTGAGTTACGTCGTTCAGTATAATTTTCTAGGGCCACGCCATTTTGTACAATTTTGATCTGTTTTGATTTAATCCGAACATCGTTTTTGACCCATGAGTATAAGTCTTTAGATACAACAACATATATGTCGATAAACCGTGACATAAAGCGACGAACCGCATTATTTCGCTTATTTTTACCAAGTGCATCGTCTCCACCACGACCATGGTCACTGTGAACACCTAAATGAATGCCGGCTATTTTTGCGACCATTTGATATTCAATGGTGCCAAAATTGTAAGTATTAAGAACATCAGGCTGCAGTTGTCGAAATAATATAAACAGTCGCCAATGACAATGAAGATCTTTACCCGGTTTTTTATTCACACAATAAACGCTAATTTTACCGTCAATTAAAGAAACCAATTCATGATCAGGCGTCAAGGTGACAATAATATGCTCACAAGAATAAGCCTTGCTGCCATTTATAAGGTTTACAATTACCTTTTCTAAGCCTCCACACCCCATGCTATACACAAGGTGCAATATCTTCTTAGTCATAATCTCCCCCAAGAAGATTCATTTAATATAGAGTTACTCGATAACATATTCATAATACAAAAAAAATGGGTAACATGACGGTATACCAATACGTTAATACTTACAAAAAACGGAACGACACTGAATTGAACGAAAAAATTGTTATTGAAATTGATGCGTTAGACTCTATAGAGCAAATAAAACATAAGTGGAATTATATCTATTCAAACGCAGAAGAAAACTTCTTTTTAAGCTGGGAGTGGATTAATGCATGGTTAGAATCTACGTTAGACAAATTTGATGCTTACGTATGTGTAGCAACGATTAACAATAAACCCGTTGGTATCGCCATTTTCACTGAGATCATGTCTTCTCGATATAAAATATTAAGCACCCAACAATGGTGGCTACATAAAACAGGGAATGAGAAACATGATCAAATATGGATTGAACAAAACGATTTTTTATTAGACAAAAGCCATGCATACCTAGCTCGAGAAGTTATGTGGAGTGAGATACTCAAGCAAAAACCTAATATAGATGAGTTTATCCTAGGAATGAGTAACAACGACACTATCAAAGCACACCGGTGCTGTTTGCCTGAATATTTAAAGTGGGATTTCATTGAATCAAAAGGCTGGTCTGCCGAACTTGAAAATTGGCCAGACTTCGACTCCTATTGGATGAGCAGAAGTAAAAGTTTTAGAAATCAAATAAACAAGACTGATAAGATATTGACGGCTCAAAAGGCTGAGATATCTATACGCACAGATAAATTAGCGTTTAAACAAGGCCTGAAAATCGCAGCGCCATGGCATAAGACCCAATGGGGAATAGAAAGTGGATTTGCTAACGATTTATTCATCAAACATTTTAACATAATGAGTAACGTGTCAGATGAAACCACCAAGAGCAATTTATTTACCTTGACGATAGAGTTAGACAACACACCGATTGCAGTCTGTTTAGGATTCCATACCTCTACAACCTTATACTTTTATCTTTCTGCGCAAGAAAAGATGAAAGATAATAAAATTAAAATTGGCTTGTACTTACACTATCAAGCCATACAATGGTGCTTTCAAAACAATGTGAAGTGTTATGACTTTCTTGCTGGGGATTATCGTTACAAACGGTCATTTGCCGACAAATCCACTCATTTTTATCTAACCCACTTCCAGCGTAACGCTTTCAAATTTAAGTTAGAAAACCAACTAAAAACAATCAAAAATAAAATAACCCATTACTTTAGGGCAGATTCCTCACAAGTTTAGGTCCAATAACTTTTGTTAACCACAAAGGTAACTTTTGCCAAATCTTGATAGCTAATTCAAACTTACTGTTAGATGGCGACAAATTAGGTAACTCTTTCCCTTCGGGCACCCAGTTATACCAATAACACTGCTGAGGCTGTGCTCCCCATTGTTTCTTAAATTTGTACGTTCCAGCATCTATGGTAGAACGGCCAAAATCAAAGGATTGACAGCCTTGCTCAATACTCCAACTCAGTATCTCCCAATATAAATACATATTAATGGAAATACGATTGGCATACCTCAAGGTACTCGCCCATGGTATTTCCATCTGATTTTTATGACGGATCAAAAACCCAGTAGAGACAGGCTTATCATCCCAATACACCACACACAATTGCGCCTCTTCTTGGAAACGCTGTAAAATAGAAAGAAAGAAAGCCCTAGAATATACGGGGGTGCCTAAATCGCGCATGTTGATACAAAACACATGGTAGAAATCATCTAATAAATTAACACCGCCAAATTCAACTCTCACGTTCTCTCTTTGCGGACGTTTAACCTGAGACCGGCGCTTAGAGCCAATCGATTTACCTAAGGCTACAGCTGATTCTGGAAGCTGCAGGATCATATTCACTTTATCGGTTTTAGTCACAAAACGTTCAATAAGAGAGTCGTCTGTTTCTCTTATTTGTAAATAATCAATTTTATTGGCCTCGCCTATTGCCGTGGCTTCCTGCAATAGGATGTCTCTGATTTCTGCATTATCTGATAAGATCCCACCGTAATTAAAATACGGCATAGACACCATAAATCGCCCAAAAGCCAAACTTTTTAGCTCCACTAACGGAAATACACCACAAATATTACCTGCAGAATTTTCCGCATAAAGAAAAATACAAGTCTGCTTGAGCGCTTCGCTAATCACACTAATCCAACGACTTTGATGATAAATGCTGGCGTTATCAAATTGCACAACATATTTATCCCATTGCGCATAACCCTCTGGGGTAAGTTTTTTGACTACAACTGTCATAAACAATATCCACTAATATTCATTCATTGTCCCTAAAATAGGTTTTTATAACTGCCTGGACCATTCTCAGAAACTCCATTGGTATTAATTAAAAGTCTTAAACTTTTAATTTCATCAATTTGGGGAAAATAAGGGTAAGGTAGAATGTGGGCTCTTTTACGTGATGTATACCACATATTATTTTTAATAAACTGCAAATATAAATTGAAATAGCCAATAAAAACATTATTGCGATTTACCATTTCATCTAATAAGCGATATGAAATCAGCACATTACTTTTTTTATTATCGAATAATATAATGTTATTAACCAGTTCAACACGGTTAACATCAAATTCAGAGGTAATATTTGTTTCTAAACCGTATGCCAATAATTGACTATTTGATGAATGACTTCCTTGTTGCAAAACACTATTTTTAATAATCAATTCACCATAATTTGCCATATCAACTAAACGGCTATCTATAGCATCCATAGATGCTAACAAACTACTATCAATCACCACCTTTTTAGACCTAGATTTAATGCCAGAGCCTTCGCCTTTTGTAGAGATGATTTTAGATTTATAGAAAAATAGCTCATCCGCTTTTATATATAAGGCATGGGCATAACCTGCCCCTTGGGCTTTACCCCCTAAACGCTCAAATATTGAATATTCTATTTTAACAATGCCGGCATTATTATTGGTCATCACACCAGATTGGCTATCATGGGCGTACAAGTTTCTAACCGTTAAATTTGTACCTTCAAATCTAATACAAGCGCCATTATTATCGCTGACTTGAATATTTCTACATTCAATATTTTCAACTAATACATTATTACCGGTTAAAACAAGAGCTGCCTTTTCATCCACTGTGACATTATCAAAAACGACCCCTTCTTCACCAATTATTTCTAGGTCATCCTTATCTAAATAAATTCCTTCCTCAAAAACACCCGAAAACAGATAAATACGGCTGCCTTTGCGGATAGTATGTTTTGCCGCCGATAAAGACTTAAACATCACACCATCTACTGAGATTTTATTTGCAAAAGCGACTTTAGATATTAAATAGGTAACAACTAACAACAGCAATAAAGCTCGAGCATAGCTCACTAGCTAAAGTATGCCTCTTGTATCAATAACCACTTTTTTAGCAAAAGCGGTTTTATCCGCTGATTTAAACTCTTTATGATCCACTAAGACAACAATTACATTCGCTTTTGCTAAGGCTTCTTGCAGGCTTGCTAACTCAATTTTACCTTCAAGATGTTTAGGTAACGATTTAATATTCGGCTCAACAGCAATAATGTCACCAATATTGTCTTCGCTTAAAGCGGTGACAATCTGCAACGCAGGGCTTTCTCTTAAGTCATCGATGTCCGCTTTAAACGCCAAACCAAGGCAGGCAATAACTGGACGCTTAAATTGATCAGCAGCTTCGCGAATTTGCTTAATCACATAATGAGGTTTAGCGTCGTTTGTTAGCCTAGCCTGTTTAATTAATAGCGCCTGCTCAGGGCAGCTATCAACAATAAACCATGGATCAACAGCGATACAATGCCCGCCCACACCTGGACCAGAATTTAAAATATTAACCCTAGGATGACGGTTAGCGAGTTTGGTTAATTCCCAAACATTAATATTAAGTTTATCGCAAATAGTAGATAGCTCATTCGCAAATGCGATATTCACATCTCTAAAAGAATTCTCGGTTAACTTCGCCATTTCAGCCGTTCTTGCATTGGTGATAATACATTCACCACGCACAAACGTTTTATATAAATCCGCCGCTTTATTACTACATACCGAAGAAATGCCACCAATCACACGATCGTTAGAAACTAATTCCTGCAACACGTAACCGGGTAAAACACGCTCTGGACAATGAGCCACATTAATATCAGCGTTGTCACCCACATCTTGTGGAAAAGACAAATCAGGCCGCGCTTGTTTTAACCAACCAGCAAGTTTTTCGGTTGTTCCAACTGGAGAAGTCGATTCAAGGATCACCAAGTTGCCTTTTTCCAAAACGGGCGCAATAGCCTTAGCTGCGGACTCAATATAACTTAGGTCTGGTTTATGTTCGTCATTATCGGTATGTTTGAAAGGAGTAGGAACCGCAATCATAAAGACATCTGCCTTTTCAACTTGCGTAGTGGCTCTTAAATAGCCAGTAGAAACAACACTTTTAACGACTATATCCAAATCAGGCTCTACTATATGGATTTCGCCCTTATTTATGGTATCGACGGCTGCTTGATTGATTTCTACACCTATAACGTTAATACCTCTAGATGCAATAACCGCAGCGGTAGGCAGTCCAATGTAGCCTAAGCCAATGACAGATACAGTGTTGAATTCCATTATTTAAGTTCCTCAATTAATTGTTTTACTATTCTGTGGCATGCTTTGCCGTCACCGTATGGATTGTGAGCCTGAGACATCTCTTTATATATGTCGAGATCGTTTAATAAAACTAAAGTTTGTTCCACAATTTGTTGTGTATTCGTGCCTACTAATTTAACTGTACCGGCTGCCACTGCTTCCGGGCGCTCAGTAGTATCTCTCATCACTAACACGGGTTTACCTAAAGACGGGGCTTCTTCTTGCACCCCACCAGAATCAGTAATAATTAAATAAGACTTATTCATCAAATAAACAAAAGGTAAATAATCCTGAGGCTCAATTAAAAATACATTAGGCAGTTTTGATAATAGGCGATTTACGGGCTCTCTGACATTAGGATTTAGGTGCATAGGATAAAGTATCTGTACATCAGGTCTTTGTGATGCGATGTCAGCTAGCGCCACACAAATTCGTTCAAATCCGTCGCCAAAACTTTCGCGTCTATGTCCTGTGACTAATATCAATTTTTTATTTGGATCTAAAAAGTCGAACTTTTGAGCCAACTCTTTGTTTAGCTCTTCATTCTCATCCAGTTTTTTAGACACCCATATTAAAGCATCAATCACAGTATTACCGGTAACAAAAATGGAAGCACTAGGCGTGCCTTCTTTCAATAAGTTTTGTTGGGATAATTCGGTAGGTGCAAAATGAAAATTAGTTAACGCGCCGGTTAATTTACGATTACCTTCTTCAGGCCAAGGCGAGTAAAGATCGCCTGTACGTAAACCGGCTTCCACGTGGCCTATTTTAGTTTGTGTATAAAATGCAGCCAACGCAGTGGAAAAGGTGGTAGATGTATCACCATGAACAAGGATCACATCGGGCTTAAATTCAGCGATGACAGATTTAATCCCTTGAAGAATATTAACTGTCACATCAAACAAATCTTGACCCGGCTTCATAATGTTAAGATCAAAGTCAGGTACTATTTCAAATAAGTTTAAAACTTGATCTAACATTTCTCTATGTTGAGCGGTAACACATACTTTAGATATTAAATGCTCAGACTCTGCTAGTTGATGCACTAAAGGAGCCATTTTTATCGCTTCAGGGCGTGTACCGAATACGGTTAAAACTTTTTTCATCTAATATTATCAATATATCAACATAGTTAGCTGTATATTGTTGAATCTATTCGAACTAAGGTCTAGTTTTATTTTTAATAATTAATAGATTAATATGATTGGTCTCAGAAAACGTTACCACTAACTAGAATTTTTAAGTAAGGATATCGATGCTGTCATTCGGCTTAAAGTTATTAGCAGAAATTAACAAATGGCGATTAGGTGAGTATCCTTTAGCCGTTTTATATTTCCATAGAGTCTTAGAACAAACAGATCCCTTTTTGCCTGATGATCCAACTGTTGAAGAGTTTGAAAATTTAATCGCTGCAATCAGTAAACATTTCTCAACTTTTACCATCGCAAAAGCATTAGAATTACAAGCAAGTGGGCAATTACCCAAGTTAAGCGTGTGTATCTCATTTGATGATGGTTATGCCGACAATTATACCAATGCATTACCGATTTTAGATAAGTATCAGGTACCTGGCACTTTTTTCATTGCAACCAGCGGTACACAACAAGGCTACCTTTGGAATGACGTTTTACTTCACAAGATCCGCAATACCCAAAGTTCTGAAATAACAGTTACTGATAAAAGTTGGTTGTTAAATTCAACAGAAAACAAAGTAAACGCTTATTTGAATTTAGTCAGCCTACTTAAATTTATGCCAAACCAAGAACGAGATGAAAATCTTTCGATTATTTCGCAGAAATTAGAAGGGGAGTCGCAGCAATTAGGGGCGATTGATACTCCAAGATGCATGATGACAGAGGACCAACTTAGACATTTACATAAGCTTGGTCATGAAATTGGCGGACATACTTCAACCCACAGTATTTTCGGAGTTCAAGATGAGCAAGTCGCGCTCACAGAAATTCATAACAACAAGACCGATTTAGAAACAATATTAGATTCAAAAATTAAAACATTTGCTTTTCCAAATGGTTATTTCCCTCGAGATTTCGATCAAAGTCATATTGATATGGTTAAAGCATCAGGTTTTAAATTCGCCTGTTCAACAAACGATGGTGGTATCATTTCGACAACTAACAGATACTCAATTTCAAGATTCATGCCTCACAGAAAAGAAAGGAATCAATTTTGTTTATCAATAGAAAAAATAGCAGGTGAATGTGAGTAAAACATTATTGATGGTGGCATTTGAATTCCCACCAAGCAACGGTGCATCTGTTCCTAGGATTGAGAGTTTTTATCGATACCTAAAGAAATGGGGCTGGAAGGTCATAGTTCTTACCGCAAGTCCCAAAGGCTATGAGAAAATTGACGAGACCTATCAAGATGAGCCGGATGACTTGATTTTTAGGGCACTATCATTAGATGTTCAAAAACATTTATCCCTTAAAGGAAAATACATTTCTACCATGGCCACTCCAGATAGATGGGGAATAACATGGATACCGTCTGCCATTAAACTAGGAAACAAATTAGTAAAGCTCCATCAGCCCGACGTAATTTGGTCATCTTCACCTATACCTAGCACCCACGTCATTGCAAATAAACTTGCTACAAAACACAATATCCCTTGGTTAGCAGATTACCGTGATCCTTTCCATTATATGAACGGTTCTGCTGGCAAATGGTTAGATAAGGTTCATCGGAGAATTGACCAAACCACTTTAAAAAACGCATCTCATTTGACTTTCGCCACAGCAGCGGTAAAAGACTTATATCAAGGTAAATATAATGAGTTAGTCAGTGAAAAAAGCACTTTAATTGAAAATGGTTACGATGAAGCCAACTTTCAAAAATTGGAACATTTAGAAGATAAAACCACACCTTTTGATGATAACAAGTTCACTCTTTATTACTGCGGTGTACTTTACGCCAATGGCAGAGACCCCGTTCCCATCTTTGAAGCGATGAGTGTTTTAAACAATCAAGGAATAATAAATTGCAATAACTTTGAATTAATATTTCAAGGTGCGGGTGACGGCCATGAATTTGCCGCTACAATCGATAAGCTAAAGCTTCAAGATTTGACCAAATTTATTGAGCCCGTGCCTTTTATAAAGGCACTCAATAATATGCTCCATGCTGACGCCCTACTCCTCATTCAAGACAGTCGCTTTAATAAACAAATCCCCGGAAAAGTATACGAGTATCTACGAACTCAAAAACCACTGCTAGTTAAAGCGGATCCGAAGGGAGAAACTGCAAAATTGGCAAGGCAGTTTCCAGCAGTAGAAGTAGCTTATGACCGAAAATCTATCACCACCAGTTTATCTCGTCTACTTGAGACGAAGGTAAGTACGACAGGTCACTTTATTAATAGAAAACTCGATGGCTATAATAGAGAAGATAAGGCGAAAGTTTTACACACAACTCTGATTAATTTGTGAACAATCGTCATGTTATGACCTTTATCTATGAGTGTTTTTCAAATATTGCACTACTAGCTTATGGACTTAACTTTGCGTAAACTCTGACTTATCATTTCCCTTTATCTCCCGAGGATTTAGTTGTGAAAGCATCCGCTCTCTTTATTTTAGCTCTATGCTCTATTCAATTGCATGCTAAAGCCACCTTCATGAACTTTGATTTCATTGATGATCAAATCGAAAATGGCTTACGTGATTGGTATTATTCAGATATTGGAGAAAATCCTTGTGACGTATACAATGGCGAAGCCCAGTCGAAATTGTGTGGACCTAACGGATTAAAAATCTATCCTTATTACAGCAATTATAACAACTCCCATATGGGCTGGAAACGTTATGGGTATATAGATTCGTCAAGCGACTATTCTGTTAGCGGGTCTTCTTTGAAAATTCAGATGACAGGAGGAGTATATAAAAATTCAAGTGGAAAGCTAATAGACGTTGGTGTGCTAGCTAGAGCTAAAAGTGAAAGATTTTCAGCTGCATCGATTACTGAAGAAAACATACCGAAAACATTACCAGGCGACATGTCAATTTATGTAAAAACGGCTTCTAAAACCAATGGATTTCAACAATTTCAAGGTAAAAATAGGTTTTCAGTTTGGGTGTTAATGCCATATCGTTCTGTTGATATGAATAAGTACAGCACTGCTCATATGAAACGCCCCGACCAAAGGTTTAGTTGGTACCCTTTTATTGGCGCTGAAAAAGGGAGTCATTACTATCATAATGCCTCGAACATCCCAATGGGCGGATGGACAAAATTACAATTCGATGCACATCCCACACACCATAACTCAGGTTCAAATAACGCGTATAGTGCATTCAGCACTGGCGGCTATTCATTTCCAGGGAAAGCCAAGTCATACTTTAATAATATTACCACCTTTGCCCTAAGAGCTAAGTTTTCGACAAATCAGCCAGTTGATACATCATACTATTTGGATGAATTTGAAGTTGATTACGTAAAATTCGAAAACGAAGAAACCATAAATAATATTGGTGTTGGTTACAGCCCCGACACCCAACAATTTGATGTTAGTTTTGAAGACAAATATCGTTGTTTAACTTGTAACGCAACCTATGTATTGAAATATTCTTTCAACCCAATTACGAATCACAACTTCGACAATGCACATACACCAGCCTATACAACTAATTTTGACCGTTCAAAAAACAATAAAGATGGCAACATATTTAAACCCAACCCTGGATACAATTTAGTATGGGCTGCAATGGATCTTAAAGCAGAGCATAGAAGTGAGCTGGCAGATGGCCGCAAAATATATTTTGCAATAAAAGACATATCAAAACGGAAAAATATAACTCAACAACCAATAGACACTAATACAGTTACTATTCCTGGTCTTGGTGAAATTGCAAATATTGATCTTATAAAATCAATTGAGTACACAATCATTCCGGTGACTTACCCCTTGCAACTTTTAACAGAGCCGAAGTACCAAGCAGTCGTAGGACAAAAGTTTGAACAAAACCTTCAAAGTATTGGAGGTACCAAACCATATACATACTCAGCAACTAATTTACCAAGTGGATTGACACTATCACAGGATGGCAAGCTTGCAGGTATGCCATTGAAAAAAGGTCAAAACGAAGTAACCATCTCAATTATTGATCATGCTAATAATGCCGTAAACAAAAACATCATGTTAAACGTTTTAACCCCCGATGATTTAAAAGTAGAATTTTGTAAGTTAATTGTTGATTTTAAATCTAGCGCTAACGAAACAAATATTTCAGACTCAAGATTTAAGAAAATATTCAAAGACAAATACACAGGATTTCAGGATGTAGGTACAACGATTACATTAGGCAATAATAAAAACTATGATTATCAGGGCGTCAAAGGTACTGGTTTTATTCTTTCGCAGGGTGATAAAGTGCGATTAACTTGGAAAAATATCGGCTCGAAGGTAATCAAATTTACCCCGAGATTATCTTTTAGTAAGCAAAGTAGATTCAAGTATGATGATAAAGCTTTCTGGGAAAATAGTTCTACAGTAGAGATCAAACCAAATCAATTTGCTACCAGTATACTCAAAGTCCAATCATCAATAGAAAGCAAATTTGTTAACGTAAATGTCAATTATTCAAATAATAAAACACTCATTTTAGACAAAATTGAATTTGTTGAACAAAACAATTTATCATCAGATTTGTGTGGGGGTTTCTCTACCCAAAAATCTATAAAAAAGTTTGTTATTGCAGACTTTAATAATTCATATCAAGAAAGCCAAACTGAGCTTCCGCACTTAAACCAGATTATAAAGGATAAATATACCGATTTTTGGGAAAATGGTATGACGACAGTCATCGGCGCAAATGGAGTGTATAATTTTCAAGGTGTTGAAGGTTCGGGTTACGAACTCATTACTGGCGATACAATTTTAGTTACCTGGTTTAACGAATCTGAAAGCGACATAGACTTGACTCCTAAATTGAGTCTAAAAAGCTCCACACGTATGAGTTACTCAGAACCAAAGGATTGGCTAGCGCTTGACAAGTTGACGTTAAATGCAAAGTCCTCAGCCATCTCTAAATTTGAAATCACAAACGAACACCAAGGTCTTGTAAGTGTCATCAATGTTAGCAATGCCAAAAACCTTAATAAAACAGTCATTTTAGATAAAATTGAACTTGTTTCGGTTCGTCAACAATTTAACATTACTTCGGATCAAGCCATTTCAGCTAACTTATATAAAAAACTAACACATCAATTTACAACTAATAACTATGAGTCTGATATTTTATTTGATACCAACTCTTACTTACCCAAAGGAATCGTTTTGAATTCAGAGGGCAAGCTTAATGGCTCCCCAGAAGAGTATGGGAACTTTGAAATAGAGGTTAGTGCTTTTAATAGTGATACATTAGCGGTGAATAAAACGTTTAATATCATTATCGAACCTGAGGATGATGTGTATGTCCAGCATTGCAAGTCCTTGGTTGATTTCAACGGATTTGATAACGATATGGCTATTAATACACAAGAATTTCACACTATCATTCATGATGTATACACTGGGCCTTCTATAGGCATTGGCATGACGACTGTAATTGGTTCTCACAAAGATTATAATTTTCAAGGTATTCTCGGCGAGTTCGCTCCTAAAAAAGCAACCGATAAAATTAGAACTGTTTGGTATAATAACAGCGAACAATCAATTGAGTTTTCCCCTAGAATTAGTTTTACCAATTTTGGACGAGTAAACGTAAATGATCCTCAAGACGATTGGTCATATATGGAAATGATCACCATTCCACCAAGAGAATTTATGGCTTCTAATTTCAATTTAGAAAAATATTTAGGCGCTAGTTATGACGGGATCAATATCAATGTGAATTATTCAAATAACAACCTATTAATTTTAGATAGAATAGAATATGTCAGTTTTGACGTTCCTCAAAGCAGCGTTTGTGAATTACCACGAACTTAACTTTCGTTTCACTCAAAAATTTAGAAATGTGTCGCTACATCTTCTTTAATGGGTGCTCGTGGCGATGATCCAGGAAGCGAAATCATGATCCATTTAACGGCTCAAACTCCGATTTTAATCGCCACTGCCCCTGCTGATTTTCGCATGGGAATTGATGGCTTAGCAGCCCTTTGCCGGGGCAGGCTGACCCATGAGCCCCGGTCCGGGATTTTGTTTGTGTTTATCAATCGTAATAAAACCATGATCCGTACGCTCGCCTATGATGGCACGGGTTTTGGTTGATGACCAAGCGCTTATCCAAAGGCAAATTTCAATCCTGGCCCAAGGTCAACACCCCTGTTCATCCGTTTGAAGCCAAGCAGTTACGCCAACTT
>JBLIBL010000095.1:0-12795 GCA_047633355.1 Polaribacter sp. | reverse complement strand
AGCAATTTTCGCAGCTACTTGCTCTGCGTCTAGTATGTGGACAGCCAATGCCTGTACTATTTCACCTAGCGCCGATACTCAAGATAATAAAGTACATTTTACCGCGGCTAATCTTGCTAACAAATTTCATAGGTCAATCGAAGCGCCAACCACATCAAGAATTTTAGAAGCTATATTTACCGATAAAGAACATTTCTCTCACCACCAAGCACTTCCGATGGGCGATCATTTTGGCGATGAAGGTGCAGCTAACCATACTCGATTTTGCGAAGCTTATGGTGAGCAAGGTGTTGAATTTTTCGTTTTTGGTAAATATGCGTTTGATAGTAGCAAGCCATTTCCTAAGAAATACCCGGCAAGACAAACCTTTGAAGCTTCGCAAGCGATTGCTAGACTCCATCAGTTAAACAATGAAAAAACAGTCTTTGCGCAACAAAACCCAAATGTAATTGATGCCGGTGTATTCCATAATGATGTAATTGCAGTTGGTAACCAAAACTGTTTATTTTATCACGAGTTAGCCTTTTTAAACTCAGACCAAGTCATCAAAGACCTACAAAAAGCGTACGGAGATACTCCAATGCATTTTGTTGAAGTGCCTGAAAGTGCTGTAAGTTTAAATGATGCCGTTCATACCTACTTATTTAATAGCCAGTTGGTTACTCTTGCGGATGGTTCGATGGCAATTATTGCTCCTGGCGAATGTAGAGAAAATCAAGCGGTAAAATCCTACTTAGATTCGGTAATTGCAGAAGATAACCCTATCAGTAAGGTCGAAATTTACGACGTTAAACAAAGTATGCAAAATGGTGGTGGACCTGCATGTTTAAGACAACGGATAGTGCTCAGTGACAGTGAAATCAAAGCGAGTAACTCTTCGGTATATATGAATGATAGCTTATTTAGAACCTTGAACCAATGGGTTGAAAAGCACTATAGAGATTCGATGCTAGAAAAAGATTTAGCCGATCCCAATTTATTAATTGAATCAAGAACTGCTTTAGATGAATTAACGCAAATTCTCAATTTAGGTTCGGTTTACCCTTTCCAACTAGGTTAACCGGTCATTACCCTAAAACCGCGACTTAACTCAAATAAAATAATGGTTAAAACTAGTGAGATTGCAAACTGTTTGCAATCTCACTCCGCACCCAGTATTCTCAAGTATTGTACTAAAAACAATAAAGAGAATAATAAATAATGAATCTTACCGCAAAAGTACTCATTGGCATGGGCTTAGGCTTATTGGTTGGCTTGACCATTAATCTATCGAACCTATACATCTTTGAAGGTTCGCTAATGGTTGAAGGCTCTATTACTAATGAGTACGTGGTTAATGGCTTTTTTCACCTTGTTGGTACCATGTTCATTAACTCTCTGAAAATGTTAGTGGTTCCGTTGGTTTTATTCTCTTTGATTTGTGGCGTTTGTGGGATCGGAGATATAGGACTGTTGGGCAGAATTGGAACAAAGTCATTTGCACTCTATATGCTAACAACTGCGGTAGCTATTGCTACAGCAATAACAATTGCAGCGGGATTTGGTATCGGTAAAGGTATGAACATTCCGACAGATACACCATTTGACGCTAAAGAAGCGCCTTCACTAACCCAAGTGTTAATCGATATCATTCCAACTAACCCTATACAAGCAATGGCTAGCGGCGAGATGCTATCCATTATTTTCTTTGCAATGTTGGTTGGTATAAGTATTTTGTTAGTTGGAAAAAAAGCGAAAGGATTGGTCGAAAGTATTGAAATGATGAACCAGGTCATGATGAAAATGGTCGGAATCGTCATGTCACTCGCCCCGTATGCTGTTTTCTGCTTATTAGCTAAAGCCATGGCAAATTTAGGCTTAGAGTTATTGTTAGAATTAGTATGGTATGTATTAGTATTAGTAGGTGCTTTGCTATTCCATTTGATTGTTACTCTACAAGCAACGTTAGTCATTTTTTCCGGATTGAATCCAGTTAAATTTTTAAAGAAAATGCGTAATGCTCAAATTTTTGCATTTAGTACATCAAGCTCTAATGCAACTATTCCTGTAACACTGCGTACTGTTACTAATCGTATCGGTGTTAATAATTCCGTTGCATCGTTTACAGTTCCCTTTGGTGCGACAATCAATATGGATGGAACAGCGATCATGCAAGGCGTAGCAACCGTATTTATCGCTAATGTTTACGGTGTTGATCTTGGCATCTCTGGCTATCTGACTGTGATTTTAATGTCTGTTTTAGCATCAGTTGGCACAGCAGGAGTTCCGGGAGTTGGCTTAATCATGTTATCGATGGTATTTTCTCAAGTTGGCCTACCTATGGAAGGAATTGGCCTTATTCTTGGAGTTGACAGAATTTTAGATATGATAAGAACTTCAGTTAATGTTACCGGTGATGCCGTTGTGTCTGCAATTGTAGCAAAGAGCGAGGGGAAATTTAATGAAGATATATTCAATGATCCTGATGCAGGTATTATTGATGAAAACGAAAATCATATCGATGTTAATGACGAAAAGGAATTAGCATAATTCATTGCAGCTAAAAGCTAAAATGATGTTTGTGCGCTTTATTAAATAGTCAGTATTGTACTGTCAACTAGGTTAAGTAGGTTAAGTATTTAATTTACACATGCTTAAATTAAAGCAGATAGACAACAAACGATAACTGACATTAACACTCTTGCATCAGATAAACTGCAAGAGTGTCAGTTTTATTATTGCCTGCGATGGACAAAGCGGCAAAGATAGAAAAATAAAGGTTCTTATTTTTAAGAAGATTTTCGCATTAAATAAATAGCGATTCCCGCAAATATAATTAAAGGCGTAACCGCCCCTAAAAAAGGAGAAACGCCGTATAACAAGCTAATTGGACCAAAAGATTGTTTCACTAAATGAAAACCAAAACCTAACATAACGCCGGTTAAAATACGCGCCCCCATAGACACATCTCTCATAGGCCCAAAAACAAAACTAGCCGCTAATAACATCATCACCGCAATAGAAAATGGCAACATGATTTTTTGCCAAAAAGCTAATGTCACCTCACCAGAATCTAGTTGGTTTTTGTTAAGGTAATCTTGATAGTTGACTAAACCTCTAATGTTTAAGGTTTCTGGTTTAAGCGTTAAAGTTTCAATATTACTTTCATCTAAAGGATTGTTCCAATGTTTTTTTTCTGATAACGTTTTCAATACTCTGTCTGCCAAAAATTGCGTTTCTGTTACTTCATACAAAAACCATTGACCATTAACTTGTTTGGCTCTTTTTGCATTAGTTAATTTTATCAGGTGATATTTTTCATCCAAATCATAAAAATAAATATCATATAAATCACCATTACTCAACAAGCTAGAAATTTGAATAATTTGTTGATTATTCTTTGCCCATAAACCACTAGAAGAGCTGGTGATTTTTCCACTACTTAATGCAACAGTCTTTAACTGATGAGCAGATTTACTCGCGGCTGGCGCCACGACTTCACTTAAAAATAAAACCCACGCCATCAATACAAAGGAAGCTTTTAGCGTTGAACCAGCGATCCGCCAGGTTGTCATACCTGACGCACGCATTACAGTTAACTCATTGCTAGATGCCATTACACCTAAACCAAATAATGAACCAATTAGAACGCCCATTGGAAAAAGCTCTAATACTTTTTGTGGCAACATTAATCCGACATATAAAATAGCATCGGCTAGCTCATAATTCCCTCGACCTATAGCATTGGACTCTTCTAACAATGCAAACATTGCCCGTAGAGCAATCAGTAAAAAGAGAATAACCAGACTTGCTAATACAACATGTTGAGCAATATAACGATCAAGTCGTGTATAAACTTGACTAAACATTCGTGGCACCAAGTCTATGAGGTGGAATTGTTTTTTTAGATGGACGATATAAAAAATAAACACTAATTACGAGGATTCCATGTATCCACCAAAAGCCAAGCACTTCATTTAACTTGCCCGACTCAATCAATTTTCTTGAATACATCATAACAAGCACATAAATCAAATAAATCATAATCGAAGGAAATATTCTTGAAAATTTACCTTTTCTTGGTTGAGTTCTTGAAAGCGGTATGGCGAGCAAGCAAATCAAAGGAATCGATAACGGTGCAGCCAAACGCCAATGAAGTGCAGCCCATGACTTATTGCCTAAAACAGAATCAGCATGTAAGTTTTGCAATAAGAAAAAGGTTGATTTTGCTTTAATATTACTAGATACGGCCAATTCAGTTTCTTGTGCGATACGAGTATAGGAAGACTTAAATTCAGTTTTTTGCCAATTTTTCTTTAAAGAATCATATTCCGAAAATTTACCATTTTGTAACAGTAAATAATCTAATTTAGTCGCTTCATCTGTCCACTGTTGCCCACTTTCTGCGGTTTGAATTTTTAAAATAGTATTTGTCATAATAACATTGGTAATAGAGTCATCTAATTTGACATCTTCACTCTTAACTATTTTTTTCGTTTCAACTGACTTCTTTGGGGTTTCGGTAACAATAGGAACTTCCTCACGACTGACAGAAAAAATACCTTGTATGCTCCCATCCTCTTTTTTGTGATCAACAAAAACAATTCCTTTATTGGCTGTTTCTTTGAATCGACCTGCAGAAAAAACACCCAACTTTGCCTGAGCTGCTTGCTCTGCCAGTAAAATTTTACTCTGCGAAATGGCCCATGGAGTCAAAAATAATGATAAAAATGATGAAATAATTGCAAACCATCCAGCCATAGGCATCAGCATTTTGGCTAAATTTCTTTCACCGATACCACAACTATGAATAACGACTAATTCGTTGTCTGAATACAGTCGTCCAAAATTTAATAGGATCGCTAAGAAAAAAGAGAGAGGAATTAAAAAACCGGCTATGGCTGGAATTTGTAATGCTAACAGAGAGAATACTGCTTTAGCAGAAATTGTGCCATCTACCGCCAACTGAATATATTTGACGAAACGAGAACTGACAAAAATAAGGATTAACAGGAGTAAAATAGCACCACTGGTTCGATAAATATCTTTGTTTATGTAATTTTTTAATATCAAAACTGTATATTTTCTCAAGCTTAAAGTTAGAAAAGTACTACTTTCTCTTAATTAATTGCATTTTATCAGTTAAACTCCCGTTTTAACTAGTTTTGTTATACAAAACTTCAATATTTTTTAAATAAATTGCCAAATCATAATCCATAGGCAATTAAGAGACCCTATTATGGAATTTAGCGTAAAGAGTGGAAATCCAGAAAAGCAACGCACAGCTTGTGTTGTAGTTGGCGTATTTGAATCTAGAAAACTTTCACAAGCAGGTGAGCAAATAGATGAAATCAGTGACGGTTATCTTAGTAACTTACTACGTAGAGGCGACTTGGAAGGTAAATTAGGTCAAACACTGCTTTTGCATAACATACCGAATACATTGGCCGATCGATTATTATTAGTGGGTTGTGGCAAAGAAAGAGATTTTACCGATAAGCCCTACGAAAAAGTAATTGCTAAAGCAATATCGACCTTAAATGAAACAGGTTCAATGGAAGCTGTTTGTTTTTTGAGTGAATTGAACGTCAAAGGACGTGATACTCACTGGAAAATACGCCATGCAGTAGAATCTACAGAAAACACTCTCTATAGTTTTGATACATTCAAAAGTAAAAGTGAAGCACCACGTCGTCCAGTAAAAAAATTGATTTTCAACGTAACTTCTCGTAAAGACTTAAACGATGGAGAACAAGCTATTATTGAAGGCGTGGCAATATCAAAAGGTACACATAAAGCACGTGACCTTGCCAATGCTCCACCGAATATTCTTACTCCTGAGTACTTAGCAGAACAAGCAAAACTATTAGCCATTGATAACGATAAAATTGATTGCCAAATCCTTGACCAAGCCACTTTAAAAGAAATGGGTATGGGAGCATTTATAGCAGTTGCACAGGGTAGTGATAACGAAGGTAAGTTGATTGTTCTTAATTACAAAGGCGCTGAAAATGATCAAAAACCGATCGTTTTAGTCGGAAAAGGGATTACCTTTGATTCAGGCGGTATTTCATTAAAACCTGGCGATAAAATGGATGAAATGAAATATGACATGGGCGGAGCTGCCGGTGTATTCGGTGCATTTGTAGCGGCCACTGAAATGTCGCTAAAAGTTAATCTAATTATGGTAATAGCGGCAGCTGAAAATATGCCAAGCGCGAGAGCTTGCCGTCCAGGCGACATCGTAACCACATTGTCCGGACAAACCGTTGAAATATTAAATACCGATGCAGAAGGACGGCTGGTTTTATGTGATGCGTTAACCTACGTAGAGCGCTTTGATCCTGCCGTAGTCATTGATGTGGCGACTTTGACGGGCGCTTGTGTCATCGCATTAGGGAATCAAGCATCTGGACTATTAAGCAACCACAATCCACTCGCTCATGATCTATTAAATGCGGGTGAATTGAGTGGCGATAGGGCTTGGCGATTACCATTATGGGAAGAGTATCAAGAACAGTTACAATCCAATTTTGCGGATATGAGTAATCTCGGCGGGCGTGAAGCTGGAACCATTACTGCCGCTTGTTTTTTATCTCGCTATACTAAAAAATATCATTGGGCTCATTTAGATATAGCTGGTACTGCTTGGCTTTCTGGTAAACAGAAAGGTTCAACAGGTAGGCCAGTACCTTTATTGACTCAATATATTCTTAACCAGTGTGATTAGAGATAATACCTGATGCCTCAAGTTGAGTTTTATTCTATAGAAAGCCAGTCTGATTCAAAACCTGATTCAACTTCTGATTCAACGTCTGAAAAAAAGCCTAGTAAACTTCCCATTGCACATATTGTTGAAGTGATTACTAGAGGATATAGAAAAGGGCAAAAAATTTTCGTCCATACTGAAAGTAAATATCAAGCTGAAATGCTTGATGAAAAACTATGGACTCAAGATCCTAAAAGTTTTTTACCTCATCAATTGGTCGGTGAAGACGAAAACACCAAACCGCCAATTGAAATCGGCTATGGACAAAATCCGACAATTAGGGCCGATATATTAATTAATTTAGCGGATAACGTCCCAGACTTTTATCAACCAATGAAATGGATATTCGAATATGCCTATGGAGATGATGATAAAAAAGAAAAAGCACGAGCAAAATTTCGTTTTTATCGACAACAAAATTGTATGATTAACCACCATAAACTTTCATCTTAACCAGATATAGTAAAAAATACCTAAAACCCGAATCTAAAATTAACTCTTGTGATTTATCATCGCAAATTATGGCATTTAAATGACTTTAAAAAAACAACAAAATGATACCAAAACCAACTCATTGGATATGGCATACAACCCAGAAAATATCGAACAGAAATGGTATAAAACTTGGGAAAGCAATGGTAATTTTAAAGCTTCTGTTAATTCAAATGATGGAACTGATAATAGTCCTTACTGCATCTTAATACCACCGCCTAATGTCACTGGTAGCTTACATATGGGGCATGCATTCCAACATACGATTATGGATACATTAACTCGTTATCACCGTATGAAAGGTGATGATACTTTGTGGCAATGTGGTAGTGACCATGCTGGTATAGCGACACAAATGGTTGTAGAAAGACAACTTAATGCTGAAGGCAAAAAGCGCACCGATTTCACACGGGAAGAATTTATAGAAAAAGTGTGGCAATGGAAAGAAAGCTCTGGCGGAACGATTTCAGAACAAATGAGAAGGCTAGGCGATTCACCCGATTGGGAGCGAGAAGCTTTTACCATGGATGAAAACTTATCCAAAGCGGTTCAGGAAGTCTTTATACAACTTTATAACGACAAAACTATCTATCGAGGTAAGCGATTAGTTAACTGGGATCCAAAATTCCAATCCGCCATTTCAGATTTAGAAGTAGAAAATCATGATGAAAAAGGTCACATGTGGCATTTTCGATATCCTCTAGCGGATGGCGTAAAAACATCTGATGGCAAAGATTATTTGGTGGTTGCAACTACCCGTCCTGAAACAATATTGGGTGATAGCGCCGTTGCGGTAAACCCTACGGATGAACGCTACACAGATTTAGTCGGTAAGTTTGTTGATTTACCATTAGTTAATCGTAGAATACCAATCATTGCCGATGATTATGTTGATGCAGAATTTGGCACGGGTTGTGTAAAAATCACTCCAGCTCATGACTTTAATGATTATGAAGTAGGTAAACGCCATGATCTGCCTCTCATCAGTATATTAAGTCCGACTGCGTCCATGCTAAAAAATGCTGAAGTGTTTTATTATGGTGGTAAACCAATGGAAGATTTCAATGCTTCTTTACCGGCTAATTATCATAACCTCGACAGATTTGATGCAAGAAAAGTCATTGTAGAAGAGTTTGAAAGCAAAGGATTACTCGATAAAATTGATGATCACGGATTAAAAGTACCAAGAGGTGACCGTAGTAATGTGATTATTGAGCCATTACTAACCGATCAATGGTATGTAGCAACAAAATCACTTGCAAAACCAGCAATAGAAGCAGTTAGAAGTGGTGAAATAAAATTCATTCCCGAAAATTGGGATAAAACCTATTATCACTGGATGGAAAACATCCAAGACTGGTGCATCAGTCGTCAACTTTGGTGGGGACATCGCGTTCCAGCTTGGTATGATGATGAAGGTAAAGTTTATGTGGGAAAAAATGAAGCGGAAGTACGCAAAGCGAATAATTTAGGCGAAGAGATCAACTTAGCACAGGACACAGATGTTCTAGATACTTGGTTTTCATCGGCGCTATGGCCTTTTGCAACAATGGGCTGGCCTGAAGAAACAGCCGAACTAGAAAAGTATGTACCATCAAGTGTACTTGTTACTGGATTCGATATCATATTCTTCTGGGTCGCAAGAATGATCATGATGACTAAAAGGTTTACAAACAAAGTACCTTTCAAAGAAATTTATATCACTGGTTTAATCAAAGATGAAAACGGCGATAAAATGTCTAAGTCAAAAGGAAATGTTCTTGATCCAATTGATTTAATTGACGGCATCGATTTAGAGTCACTGGTATCAAAACGTATCACCGGAATGATGAACCCTAAAGATGCAAAGAAAATAGAGAAGCGAACGCGTAAAGAGTTTTCGGAAGGGATAAACGCTTACGGTACTGATGCACTAAGAATGACATTCTGTGCACTGGCATCAACTAGTCGAGATATTAATTTTGATTTAGGGCGTGTTGAAGGATACCGTAATTATTGCAATAAATTATGGAACGCCACTCGTTACGTATTAATGAATGTTGAAGATAAAGATTGCGGACGGGAAGAAGGCTGTGAACTTAAATTAAGTGTTGCAGATAAATGGATCATCGGACGTTTAAACCAATCGATAGAATCATTCGAAAATCATATTACAAATTATCGATTCGACCTCGCAACTCAAGCGCTATTTCAGTTTAGTAAAAATGATTATTGCGATTGGTACTTAGAACTTTCAAAGCCCATTTTAATGAGCGAATCAAGCAGTCAAGCAGAAAAGTTAGGTACACGACATACGTTAGTTAACGTATTAGAATCAATGATGCGCTTGCTTCACCCAATGATGCCTTTTATCACTGAAGAAATTTGGCAAAAATTAAAACCTTATAGCAATGCCACTGCGGCATCTGATTCAATTATGCTCGCCCCCTTTCCAAAATACGACGCGAACAGTGTTGACCAAGAAATCATTAATGACTTAGATTGGATCAAAGACTTCATCAATGGTATTCGCAATATTCGTGGTGAGCTTAATATTAGCCCATCAAAACCAATCAATGTACTGCTAAAAACAGATAATACTGAAACAAAAGAAAGAGACTCGAAACGCTTAAACAACTATCAGAACTTCCTATCGTCGTTAGCAAAATTAGAAAGCATCAATTGGGTCAATGAAGATAAAACACCACCCTCTTCAACCGCGTTAGCTGGTGAACTTGAAATACTAGTACCTGTTGCTGGTTTAATCGACATCGGTGAAGAAGTGGCTCGTTTAAATAAAGAAATAGATAAACTTAAAATTGAAATTAAGCGTACTCAAGGGAAGTTATCTAACCCTAACTTTGTAGACAAAGCGCCAGAGGCGGTCATAGCGAAAGAAAAGGAAAAGTTAGCCGTAGCTCTATTATCAATCGCTAAATTAGAATCTCAAACCGAGGAACTTGAATCTCTTTAAAATTAATTAGTCAATTAAAAACATCATACAGACACACATGCCTCTATTAACCAGGACACTTATTAACTCTCTGACAATATTGTGAATTAAAGTATAAGATGAGTTTTTCCACCATATGCTGAAATTGGCGAGTATTTTAATTATGGTCGCGAATCGGCCAACAGCGGACTATTTCAACAATCCTCATCGGGCAGAAATGTGTAATGAACAGTCAGTCGAGAAATAGTACTCGACTGCAACTGTCGCGACTTTGAAGCCGTTAGCAAATTTTGAAATAGAGCTATACCAATGCTTGTTTAACTAAGTTAATTAGCTCTGATGGTCTAAAGGGTTTAATAATATAATCATCGGCACCAACTCTAACTCCTTTTTCAAAATCTACCATTTGTCCTCGAGCAGTCAACAGCAACACATGCGGAATTTTTCCATGACTGCTTTTTTTTAGCTCCTCACACACTTGATAGCCATCAAAATAGCCTGGCATCATTACATCTAGAATGACTAAGTGGGGTTGGATTTCTTTTGCTAATGCTAATGAACTTTCACCACATTTTGCTTCATATAATTCATAATCTCCATAATCAAGCGTCATCCATACTAACTCCCGTAATTCACGTTTATCGTCCACAATTAAAATTCTTTTATTAGACATGTTTTACTCCAAGTTGAATCAATTTTCTATAATAGGGAACCACACCGTTGCGGTCATTCCCTTACCGCTAACACTAACAAACTCGACTTCTCCGTTATGATACGACATTATCTCCTTAACCAGTGATACACCTAATCCGGAACCGGGTGTTGATCCCGAGTCATCTGCTCTGTAAAATCGTTCACCAATACGTGTTAGTTGCTCAGGTGTCATACCGATCCCATGGTCAATTATGCTAATGCCAAACTGCCTAATTCCGTTTTTTTTTCTTTCTCTTGTTTGCACAATAACATGGGTGTTTTCAGGGGAATATTTAAACCCATTACTTAGTAGATTTCTAATGACTTGACGTATTTTGTCGATATCAAACAACAATACCGGCCAAAAATCTAAACGCTGAGTTTCAACTTTACGGCCAATAAAGGCACCTTCAAGCTCTTCACATGTCTGTCTCACAACGAATTCAAGTGAGCCTTTCGTCATAGAAAAGCATTTACCCGCTCTTGATTCAATACGTGACAAATCAAGTAATTCATTAATTATTTTTTTTAGGTTATGTGATTGTCGGAAAATGGTTTCAATCATTTCATCTGACTTACTCTTATCGTAATCACGGATCATTAATAATTCAGAGAGTCCATAGATACTGGCTAACGGTGTACGTAGTTCATGAGCAGCTGCTGACAAAAATTCACTTTTCATATTATCAACTTCTGTTTCATGGGTTACATCTCTAAAATAGAGTACTTGCCCTTCCTTTTCATCCGTCGGCCCAATCATTGTCCTATGGTTGTAGTTAATAACACGCAAAGTAGGGCGCGACAAATAAAGAAGTTGCTCACCGTCTCCATTGTTGATAAAGTTTATATTGCCCATATGTTTAGAATCAAATAAGTTTTCCATTAACTCACTAAAGTCGTCGATTGTTTTACCGACTATTTGATCTTTGTTAAACCCTGTCATCGATAATAGAGCCGGATTAACATAAACAATATTATTGTTCGAATTTACGAACAAAAAACCATCTGGACTTAATGATAATAGTGCACCTAAATCACGAGTACGCTCTTTTACCTTTGTTTCCATGCTCCTGTGTGCACGATCAAGTTCAGTAATATCTTGACCTACCCCTATAACACCAACAACATCGCCATATGCATTACGACGCGTCGTGGCATTAAGTAACACAATCACTCGCTCGTTACTTTTGGTATAAAGTGGTAATTCGAAGTTAGTGGTTTCATACCCGTTCATGGCTTTTTGCAAAACATCATTGACCGACTCACGAAAATCTTGAGTAATATATGTTGTTATTAGATTCTTTCCCAGTACATCATTACGACTAAACCCCGTGATTTCTGCTGATTTCTGGTTCCATTCATTCACAAGGCCAGCCATATCAATGCCAAAAATCGGTGCGTTCGCGGTATCTATTAACATCATCATGTCCAGCGCAATGCTTTCCTGTTCGAGCCGTACTTTATTCAGCTCTGTAATATCTTGACCTACCCCAACCACTCCAACGATTTTACCGGTGGCATCACGCCGTGTTGTCGAATTAAGCAGCACATCAACGCGCTCTCCTGATTTGGTGTACAACGGAAATTCATAGTTCGCTGTTTCTTCGCCCTCAAGTGCTTTGTTCAGAATATCGCCTACCGGAACCTTATACTCATCGGTAATGAAATTGGCCACAAGGTCCTGACCTAAAACCTCGGCCTTATTATAGCCTGTGATTTGTTCTGACTGCTTATTCCACTCATTGATACATCCATGCGCATCAATACCAAAAATCGGTGCGTTCGCAGTATCAACCAACAGCGTCATGTCCAGCGCAATGCTTTCCTGTTCGAGCCGTACTTTATTCAGCTCTGTAATATCTTGACCTACCCCAACCACTCCAACGATTTTACCGGTGGCATCACGCCGTGTTGTCGAATTAAGCAGCAC
>JBLIBL010000094.1:0-12936 GCA_047633355.1 Polaribacter sp. | reverse complement strand
GAACATATTGAAACTCTACATGAAATATTTCCCGATGCAAAATTTATCCACTTGGTTCGTGATGGCCGAGATGTAGCATTATCTCTAATGACAAAAACATGGGGACCAAACACGTTTTCAAGCGCAATTAAATTTTGGGAAAAAAATGTACAGATAACTCGCAGGTTATTAAAAATGCTCGACAGTGCCCAAACGATAGAATTAAAATATGAGTATTTAGTGCAGTCGCCAGAAGAAAACCTTCAGCAGTTGTGCTCTTTTTTACAGTTAGAATATAGCGAAAAAATGCTCAATTCATATAGTGAAAAGGCTCTCGATAATAACCAGATAAAAGCTCGAATATCAGGAGTTCACAAAAATATTTTAGATCGACCTAATGTTACTCATACCTATAAATGGAAAAAGACATTAAGTCCTGTGGATCAAGCAATAGCTTGGGAGTATGCCGGCGATGAGCTCAAACACTTTAGGTATGAACATGGTGTTACGCGGCATCCTTTTAAAGTGATACGAAAAGCTTACTTTTTTTTGAAAGAAGCCTATACCTATCGGTTAAAATAAACTGCAAAGCTTGAAAATAACCAACCTTTTACCGCTTTTAAATTTCGACTATACCTAAGGCTGTTTGAGTAGTATTCTTTTGCTAATTTATAATTATTTATCATCCTATAATAATAAGCAAGTGACGTGTAATTTTCAGATATTTTGCACTTAAACGCTGATATTGCAACTTTATCATCACTTCTTATTAAGTTTTTCTTTAATAAAATTATTTTATTTTCTAGTAATTTATAACCCTGTGCAGAAATTGAACTAGCATGTACTCGTTGTTTAAAACCTGTAATATCGAGATATGCAATCGGGTATGTCTTGGCAATGCGTAAAGACATATCTAAATCCTGGCTATTCGTTACACATTCGTCATAAAGGCCAATATTATCATAAACCGACTTTCTCACAATCAGGCCACTAGGCAAGATATAGTCGCCTTTTGCAAGTGTTCTATATGCGTCTTTTGAGGAAAATTTAACCCAAGTATTTTGGTTATATTGTTCAAATAAATCAATAAAATAGCTATGCTGTGATAAAAAAGTTCCTGAATGATCGCCATTACTTTCATCAAAACGTTTACCATCAGAAAAAACACACGCTATTTCTTGATCTGCTTTTAATATATCAATGCGCTGCTGGATTGAGTTATCTATGAGTAAATCATCCGCGTCAAGCATTACGATGTATTGACCTTTTGCTGCTTTAACACCAACGTTTCTCGGTTTCGATGGTCCGCCAAAATTTTTATCCAAACAGATGTATTTTACAATATCAGCGTCAAATTGAGATACTATTTTTCGAGTGTTATCTGTAGAACAATCGTCTACCACAATAACCTCTAGATTAGAGCATTTCTGTTCAAGGACACTATTAATACATTCTTCAATATACTTTCCCGCATTATATGCTGGAATTACAACACTGATTTCTAGAGTCATACCATTTTCCTCAAGCCTTAATATACTATGATTGCTGTTTTTTGATTTTTCCACTTAGCCACTTAAAAATATCAGCCTTCTCATTACTTGAGAAAATGAAAATACTACCAGTAATTATCACTACAAATAGAAGCATTGATGTACTTAGTAACTCACTCCAGTTGGTAATATCTGATAAGTATTGATAAAAACCAATTGACACTAATATTGCATAAGATGAATAAATTAAAATGTGAACTAACGGTTTAAAAAAATTAAAATTTAAAAGTTTTATAACAATTAAAGGTAAACAAATAACACGTAATATACCTACAACAAAGGAAAAAGAAAATGCGGCCCCAATTATCCCATATTTAGGAATAAGATAAAGAGCTAATAAAATTGCAGTGATCGTATCGACAATGGATAAGTACGATGAATATTTATGTTTTTTAATTGTCATCAAAATACTAACAAAAGGTGCAGTTATGAAAATAAGCAACCTGCCTATTGCTAGTATAATTAAGCATTGATAAGCGAGTAAATGGTCAATTTCATCTTTAATCCATAACGAGATAAATGCATCACCTAGTAATGTGAAGCCTGAAATAAACAATACCAGCACAATAAAATTTAATTTAACAAAGAAAATTAATGATTCTTCTAATTTTTCTAGCTTATTTTGCGCATAGTACTTGGTAAAAACAGGCACTGTAAAACCAAGGGCCTGATTAGCAAATTGTGTGGCGTATTCCGTCAACCGTATTGCTACATAATAGGTTGTTAACGCACCGCTAGAAACAAAAGCAGCGATTAGCCAAAGATCCATCTTTTGTTTTATCAAATTTGTAATATCTGTAATAAATGTCCATTTACTAAAGTGGAAAATTTCCTTTAAATCACTTTTTGATACATCATCAAGTGTTAATTTTAATGACGGTAGAAGTCGAAAGCAAAAAATCATGTAGAAAGTAGTTGTACATATATTTGACACTAATGAAATCACTGCTAATGAAACAATGCCATAATCATTTGATATAAAAAAGTAAATTGCGATAGCATTTATAATTGAAGCTATAATCCTAACCAAAGCGAGAGTATCAAACCTCATAAAAGCATGAATGATGCCAGGAAAGGCTTTAGAGGGAAATTCTAAACTAATTGAAAGACCTGCAATTAAAATAATTGCTTGCGCTGTTCTCAAGTCTTCCGGATTATCAATTAGATTAGGCGCCCAATATATGGCGCCAAACAATGTTAAAGAAAAAAGAATTAAACCTAAAATACTATAAATAACAATCGCAGTATTAATAATTTGATTAGCTCGATTATATTCTTGTGTATGGATATATCGGGAAACATACCTAGTTACAGCATGATTAAGGCCTAAATCCATTAAATAGTATGAAGATACAATACTACCAACAAGCACCCATAATGCGTAATCTTGGCTGCCTAAATTAGCAATTAAAAAAGGTAGCATCCAAAAGCCAATGCCAATACCTATACATGTTTGGATAACACGAAATGCAGAGCCTCTTAGTAAAGCTGTTGATGTTTTTCTTTGATTATTGAGAGTGGTCATGGCGAGAATTCTTAAATTTATTCCATTAATATACAGTGCATTACCTTAACACCTTTACACCTCAAAAGTTACTGCCTACAATCTTAAAATAAACAAAATACAATTATTATGTATATTTATTTCTTCAGTGCCAATAGATACTTAAAAAATTGCTTAATTCGTTTTAACAAAAAGAAGATCCTCCCTTTGAGGGTAAGCGGTATTTGGTACGTCAAAAAATAAGTTTGAGCTCCATTTAATTTCTTTTTATAAAAGGTGTTTTTGCCATTTCCAGCGAGTAAGTCATAATGCAACGTAGTATCAGAAACATGTGCCTGCTCAATAGCAAAACCCAACATTAATGTCCCCATAGAGATTTTAGCGTTGTTTTGCCCATAATACCCTAATTGAATGTTATACCTTACACCTTCAATCACAATATCATAACAAACCGCTTGAATAGTATTTTCGTTGACTAATTTCAAACATTGTAACTGCCCTCGTTCCATAAAATAATGTGCAACCTTATAGTGAAAACAAAGGCTATGTACTGAAAAACAAACCTTTCCCCACCGCTCTAAATGCATAGTATTAAGGGTTTCAAAAAAGTGTTCAATGTCTACTGGCTTGTCGACAAAGCTCAAGCTACTGTTTTTCAGGAGCTTACGTCTATTATATAGTTTCAGGCGCGTATTTTTTCCTAATTGTTGAAGATAATCTTCAAAGGGTTGTTTGCTCGCTATCTTTATCCCTTTATCTTTAAAAATTAGGCTATTTGGATACTTACTTGAAAGATGATTACTGGTGTCAGAAGTGCTATCAAGATCTTTTAAAATGACTTCATCAATAGAATTACTAATGAAGTACTCAAAAATTTTTGGAATTATTTCTTTGTATCGTGCTTTAGGCAATATAAAGTCAAAGTATTCTGAGCGTATTGAATCATTGCTCGCCGTGTAATCGCCAATAAACTCACAACGTATTTTGTTTAATCCAAGTACACCTTTCTGCTTATAGGTGTAGCATGGCACAATACCAATAAGTTTTTTATCTTCGTATACTCCTAATAACAACAAGACTAAGTTCAGACGTGGTTGCCATACTTCCCACCAAGACGAAACCCAAATCCAGCTTGAAAACAAAGGATTAGCACTGGACTTTTCTAAACAGTCTTGCCAAATTCCTTCCATTTGCCAAAACTCATCATACGTTATTACTGATACCTTAAATTTGTTCAAAAATATTCCTCTAAAACATTTTTACATAAATACGATTAGTTTAAGGTAATTGAATTAACTTACCCCATTCAGCATCTTTGCAAAATGGTAGAAACTGCCCTCTACCAGCCTCGGGGGTAAATGTTAACTCGCCAAAATAAACATGCTCACCGACTTGATAAAAGTCAGCCCGTACATAAAGAAAATCTTTTGACAGTTTTTGTGCTAGCATCAGGATTTCAGTCAGTTTTGTAGGACGAGGTGTAGCATCTCCCTGGGGCTTGTTATATTCAATGTCTAATAATTTCCAGTTTGTATCATAGATGCAACGTTTATGTTTTGAAAATCGCTCGGCATCGACCTGTATATAGTGAGGAACACCATGGAAACAATGAACTTTATAATCCTTAGGGATCTTTCCATCTTCGTCAAGTAATAGCTTTTCTACCAGTATACGCGGGAGAATGTTTTTATATTGCCACTCTCTATGAGCATGATAAAAGTTGCTCCGTAACTGAAAACGTAAACTATCTTGAATTGGAGCAAAATTAACACTACTTTTATTTTTTATAACAAAGACTTGACCACTCGCATGATTAGTTTTAACTATCACTGGGGATTCTGGTAAATTTTGTAACGAAATATCATCAGGGTTCTGAGTTGATAAGTGAAGTGGAATTAAATACTTTACTCCTATAGTTTTCTTTACAAATAAGCGAACAGCATATTTATCAGCACACTTTGTTTTAAGTGAGCTTTTATCATATAGCTTTAACCATTGTATTTTTTCATTAAAACTTTCCGGTGCTTTAAGGTTTAAAGCATGACCAAAAACAATCTTGTAATCTTTTTGAGTAACATACCTATCAGTTAATGCATTAAATCTTATTTTATGAAGAATATAAGTCACCAATTTGAAAATATAATTTCCAATCGTTCTTGGCTTATGAACGTAGATTCCTATTTTACTTATCATATTAATCATTCTTAGGAATAGTTTTAGTTTTACGCTTATGCGCAGATAAATTATTGAGTAACAATAACTTCAGTGGTGTCGCGAATTTTTTTTCAATGCCTATATGAATTAACCAAGAAACAAACAGCATCAAAACTGTGGTAATCAATACTATCGATGTATCTGAATAAGAGAAGCGGTAGTAATCAATTATTGAAGTACCAGCAAAGCCATGAATTAAATATAATGGGTAAGTTAAACTACCTAATACGATATAAATCTTTCGACTTTTTAAAGGCACTCGTCCGGTTATTAATCCATAAAATATCAAATAGAAACTCACAATAAGCATAATAGCAATTATCCTGTCTAGATCCGAAGGTTCTTTAAAAAAAGAGTTAGTTTGTTGGTAAGCCATTACAGCTGAAATTACAAGGGATACAAACAATGCACCTAGATTAAAAAAGGTTTTTCCTTGACTTTGAATTAAGTAAAATGCGATACCTGCTATAAAAAACGACGAATAATAAGGAGAAATAAACCAGCCCATGAAAAAAGGTTGCCCGAAAAACAAAAAGCTGATCGTTAACAAAAGCCAAGTAGTTAACCAAATTTTATATTTTTCAAATACGCCAAAAAATATAAGCAAAAACATGCAAGCATAAAATTTCAATTCCGCCTGCAGTGTCCAATAGACACCATCAATATTTTCAATATCAAAATAATCATTAAGCATAGTTGCATTAGCTGCGATCATTATCGGATCAAAGCTTACCTGCGCATAATAAATAGTAACCAATATAGTAAAAACCATACCACACCAAAAAGCAGGATATAAGCGTACAAAACGCGAAATAGCAAATTCCATAGCGGTTCTATTTTTTGCAGAGAGAGCAATGACATAACCACTAATGATGAAGAACAAGGGCACACCCAAATAACCAAATTTAGTTACCTCGGCTATGCCTTCGAATTCTTTAAATCCTTCTCTCGCTGTATAATGGTAAAGTACCACTGCCATTGCAGCAAAAAATCTAATTAAATCAAGTGCAACAAGTCTCATTAAGCAGCCGCTCCTTTGCAAGTAGTTAGCAACTTGTGCACAGCTAAAGTTAAGCCCAACATTAACCACCAATGAGGTTCATAAAGATCCATAGCAAATAAGCCAAAGATCAACCTTAGGATCATATATACCATAATGGCTTTAGATAAACTTTGTAAAAAAATTAGTCCTTTGGCTGGTTTATCTCCTTGTAGTAGTTTCTCTGTTTTTGCAATACTGATCTTATTTAAGTAAAACATACGCCTAATAAATATAAAGAACATAATTAGTCCTAATGGACCTAAATTGGTTAAGATTTCTAAATACAGCATGTGAATATTTTGAAGGCGTCCAAACATATCCATTCTTACCGTAGAAAATGCTTGAATACCTATACCTAAAGGATATTCTACATAAATTTTCAAGGCATCGGTCATAATTATCGTTCTTGTATTACTTGAATTCCCTTCTTTTGCCTTGCCTGTATATATTGACTCAAAACGCTCATAATACTGCTCTGGAATCACCGGAGCTAAAGCAATTAATACCACTAATGATATAAATAAAACTTTTAACTTGCCTTCCTTCATTTTAAAGAAAACATATATTGATGCTAAGACTACAGCAACATATCCTGATCTCGAACCTGTAAAAATAATAATCACAAAAGAAAAAACTACAATTGCTGCTATCATTATTTTTAAAAACCTGTCTTGGAAAGCTTTATATAAGTAGAGTGAAAAAGCTAAACACCCAACACCAAAAGCACTGAATGAATTTGGGTGACCAACAAATGGGCTGGAACCATGTAACCTTCCTACTCCTTGATTTACCCACATTTGACTTCCTGTAACCCAACCGATAAAACCTTCAGAGCTAATTTTAAACCACGCAAGTAGAAGAAAAATAACAATAACTTGCAAGTCTTTAACCTTTTCTACCGATGTCACAATAAAGAAGCTAATTAATGCAAACTTGATCACTCGGTTAATATAAATATCCGTTGAAATCTCTCGTGCCATCGAAGCAAAAGCATAAATCCCCAATACAGCAAGAAATAGATAAACTGCATTGAGTAGAGGGCGACTATCATCTTTTGCTATTATTGTTCTTTTTGTTCCATTTCTCGTCACTATTGTCTGCTTGCTTGATAAATATTTAAACGAACAAAGCACTGTTAAAATAAGTCCAAAAACAAAATGAAAACGAATGGCTTCAAAAGCAGGCCAACGCAAAGAGGCTTCCATATAGAAAAAGAATAAATAAGCTCCCGTTAAATAACTTAAATAGGTCGCTTTTTCGCTTTCTATTATCGGCTTAAAATTATTGCGATTAACCACTAATTGCTCCGAGAACGCTTTTTATATTTTTGTGAAAATAGTGCCGAAAATAAAGATAAACTTCGAGCAAAAAAGTAGATATAGAAAGTAAAACTATTAATTAAAACATGGTTCATACCTTGCTTTGAAAATTTCATAAACGATGAGAATAAACAAATAAAGCCAATAGAAGCTAAAACTGAAAAGGAAGTTACGTTATTATTAGCGATGGTGATAGAAAACATTAAAACTAGATGCGTTAATAAAAATGCTATTGTTAAAAGCGCTACCTTGGAAGATAATATCGATGTTAAATTAGTCCAATCACCTCTACCATGCCACACTTCACGCTTTGCAAATGCGAAGAGTGTATTAGGTGCGCCATGATGAACAACCACTAACTCAGGACAAGCGGTTAATTTCGCTCCAGACTGTGTCGCATTAATACAGAAGGTAAATTCTTCAGCGGTTTCCATTTCAGCAGGGAAACCACCAACTCGCTCAAATAACGATTTACTGGTTAACAAATGGCAAGAACCTATGTATTTAGGCTTTTCTTCTGTTGATTTTGGATCAAACCAGTACTTCATTAACATTGATGAATCTAAGGGAATTTTGGGTAATGAACCACAAATTTGATTAGGTTCCTGTTCAAGGTTAGTGATTACTTTTTCTATATTTTCAGACCATTGCTGAGTAAAAGTAATATCAGCATCGATAAAAAATAAAATATCACCATTTGAATTGTCTACACCAAAATTTCTTAATGCGGCAATTGTTTTTAAGCCTTTGCCATTTACCACGATCGCTCCCAACTCTACTGCTAAGGCTGCAGTTCTATCTTGAGAACCGTGATCGACAACAATAACTTCAAAATCATATCGACTTGGCATCCATTGCATAATCGACGCTATTGTATTCTTAATATAACTTTCTTCGTTATACGCAGGAATAACAACTGAAATATCCATCTAATTTTCCTTTAACTTTTTACATTAAGTTGGTTTATATGCTCAGATAACCTCAGTGCTAATTTACCTATGGTTAGTCCGGTATTTGCGTATGAGTGCTCTTGTATTACAGAGCCATCGCAAACATAAACATTACTACTACCATTTAATTTGAGGTTTTCATTAATGCAACCTATTTTCTTTTCATCAAGTGAAATGGTTCCAGAATGGTGGGCCCCCGAACGCAGCCAGTCATTATTAATTGGTTTTTGCATATTCGTTTCAATCGCAAAGCTATTTAATTTTTGATCTAATTTCTCAAGTAAAGCATTGTAAACTTCAAGCTCTTTATTTTTAACATCCCATTTAATAACATGGCTACCCTCTTTGTAATCGACTTCATTGTCACCTTGATGTTGTTGAAAATAAACAAGCACATTAAACGTATTACTTGGAATACTCACACCAAGTACATGTGAAATAACTTCCACTAAAATATCAGGATGAAATAGTTTCAATGAAAGCGCATTTTTGATTCTTTCTATACCACTACTACCGCCAAGTAATGATTTATATTGATAGATAGATAAATGATTGCTCATTGTAAAAGCAGGCCGTAAGAAGGCAAAGCACGTATATTTTTGACAATCACTTTTAATTCTAATACCGGTACAACTTTCATAGTTATCTTTATGATATGAAGAGAATTTATTGATTTTTTTCGCAATGTCCTTGGTAAACTTAACTTTACCGACAAAACCAGCGGGATGATCAATTAAACCACGACCGAGTTCCTCATTATTTAAGTTATTTGTTTGTAATATTCGCTTTACTAACTCTGGTGTACTAAACGTTCCTGCCGCTAAAATAATAAAGTCAGCGTCAATGCTATGTGTTCTATCATCCTGTGTAAACGTAACCCGCTTTGTTTCATCTTCTATCGAAGTAAAGGCGATGTTTCTTACTGAGTAATAAGCCTTTACTTTGTTAGGAACCGTCAATTTTGAATATTTTTTAGGATAGATTAAGCAATCAACACCATCTTCAAAAAAACCAATAGAAGCTGCTAATTCATTCATTTCAGACACAATATCAGCATAATCAGCTGAATAATCACCGTCAAAGTTCAGCATTTCCGCTGCCTTATTAGTATATGGCTCTGCTTTTTTTAATAATTCGGCAAACGGTTTTGAAATAACATCGTCAATACCGATAGGAATTAAGCCGTTATGCCAGAGGTTTGAACCACCACCACCACTAAAACAAAAAGTATTAAAAGGAGCGAGCTTTTTCTCTTTGAACAATAGGTTAGGGTAAGATATTAAATCTTTCTCACCTTTTTCAAGTAGAGTGACATTAGCAGACTTTGATAGTTCCCTACAGAGAACCGAACCAGCTAAACCACTTCCTATTACAATAATCTCTTTCATCTTTTCCTATGTCCTACTCGCTTCAATTTTGACTTCATAACTAGAATACAAATCAAAATTTATCTTGATATTCTTGCCACTTTTAACTTGTTAGCCACGCAGGTATAAAAGAAACAACCTAGCGCCGCACTAAACAATAAGGCGGTTAAATAACTAACAGTTAAAAACAAATATGAAAACAAAGATCCAACTAAAAATATCAAACCTAAATTCATTACTCGTAAGGGAATTTTAATCAAAATTATTTTCAAATGACAATGAGGGCAATCATCAATGAGTCTTTTAAAAAACCAATTGGTATATTTCCCAATAGAGAGCCAAGATATTTTATTTTTACACGCTGGGCAAATCATGTTTATTTCTCTGTTAGCTCTTTATCGGTAGCAATACTCTCAATGACATATCTAGGCCGATTTTTACTTTCCATATAGATCTTACCTACATATTCACCTACGACACCAATACTCAATAATTGTATTCCACCTAGCAAATACATTGGTAATACTGAAGATGCCCAACCTGGAATTGCATCACCAGTAAAGATTAGAGTATAAAAAACCCATAACGAAATAAAGATACTAAACAAGAAAATACTAAAGCCTAAGCCTGCAATTAAGCGCAGTGGATATGCTGAAAAAGAGGTAATACCATCTACCGCTAAGGCAAGCATTTTCTTTAACGGGTATTTAGATTCACCAGCAAAGCGCTCTGTTCTAGCGTACTCTACATTAGTTGATGAAAAACCAATAAGTGGGATCATTCCACGTAAAAATAAGTTCACTTCTTTATGCTCTTTCAATGCTTCAATAGCTCTACGGCTCATTAACCGAAAGTCAGCATGGTTATAAACAACATCAACACCTAATTTTTGAATTAATGTATAAAAGCCTTGTGCAGTAGTTCTTTTAAATACGGTATCTGTTGTACGTACTTTTCTCACCCCATAAACAACGTCATGTCCTTTATAGTATTCCTTCACCATTTCTCTGATCACAGTAATATCATCCTGTAAATCAGCATCAATACTTACCAGTAAATCCCCATCGGCAGTTTCTAATCCCGCGAGCAAAGCATTTTGATGACCTTTATTTCTCGATAATTTAATCCCTTTTATCTTAGAGCTAGAGGCACTATAATCCGAAATCATCTGCCACGTTTTATCTTTACTACCGTCATCAACAAACCAAATCGAACTATTATTCGCAATTAGTTTTTCTTCGATCATTTCATCAACCAATAGTGACATTTGCTTTACGGTTTCAGACAATACTTCTTCTTCGTTGTAGCACGGAATAACTATTGATAACTGGAGTGGATTTTCTAAAATTTTATCCTGCATTATGAATTCCTTGTTTTTTTTTATAAGTCCAATACTTATGAACTACAAAATTAAAAATTAACACTACCCCTGTAGTGATAATTTGGGCTAATAAGTAGTGGCGGCTAAACAAATTAACTAATATATACATAATTAGGCTATTTAACGATAAGCCCACTATGACAACAATCGTGAACTTAAGTGCGGCTACGCTATGCTTAGCATTACTTGAAAAGGTGAAATGATAATTAAGTAGATAATTTAGAATACTACTTAATCCATAACCGAACGCTGATGCCATAACAGCTTCTACATAAAAAAATTCAATTAATAAAATAAAAATAGCGTATTGAATTATTGTCGCTATCGCACCAACACTTATAAATTTCATTAAATACATAATATATTCTTCATCTATTAGCTCTTAGATGCTAATAAAGCATCGGTATAATATTTATCATATTCATTCAAACAATTTACCCAACTGTATTGATTTTCAACAAAATCTCTTGCCGCTTTAGCCATCAACTTTCGGTCATTGGGCTGTTTAATCAAATAAATGATTCGTTCAGCAATCATCTCGCTATTATCAGGTTTAACTAAACAACCTGTAACGTTATCAGAAATGAGTTCCGGTGTACCACCAACATCGGTTGCAATACAAACTACGCCTTTAAGCATATATTCCAATATAGCGTTACTAAGGCCTTCAGAATCAGAGCAAAGTACTCCCAATTGCATCGACTCCATGTATTCATTTACGTTTGCTATTCTCCCCACAAACTTCACTTGTTCTGCTACATCTAAGTCTTTCGCAAGATTTTGTAATTCAGCTTTTAAGTGACCATCGCCAATAATATGCCATGATATTTCAGGGTAACTTTTAGCAACAATAGCCGCTGCTTTTATAAATAAATCGGTTCGCTTTACCTGCCGTGTCATGTTGCCCACAATACAAATATCAGTAATTTCAGCATCATGCTCAACAAAGGTAAACTTACTTATATCTATTCCATTGGGTAAAACTGACATATGTTCAGTATTCAAAACAAATTGTTCAGCAAAGTGCTGACTAACCGCTTGTGCATTGGAAATATACCCTGTCATTAACGGGTAGACCTTAGTTAGTGCTTTTTCAGTTTTACTGTTATTCCAAAATGCCATATCACGAAAGCATGCTATCCGCACACTTGTTCCTGATATTTTGGCTGCAATACTTGCGAGTAGCGTTGAGTCTTGGAAGTAACTTTGCACGATCGCTATTCGTTCTTGCTTCAGCCATGAAATAAGTTTAAATAAGTGTTTTAAGCCATTAAACGAAAATAATTTAGGCACAGACCACTCTAAATGCTTGCAGTTTTCTGGTATCAGCGAATGTTCAGTAGGCTTAATGGTTAATAAATAGGGTTGATATTTGTTAGGGTCTAAACGCTCTATTAGCCCTATGACCTGTAATTCAGTCCCCCCCCTAACAAGGCAGTCTATGCAAAATAAAATTTTACGAGGATTATTGCCGGTACTCACAGCCTGCTTAGTCACTATATATACTCTACTATTTCGCTATACATGCTACTGTAGGCAATAGCCATTGCTTCACTTGAATAAATTCTTTTCATCTTTTGTTTTGCTTTTATGGAAAACTCCCGCCCTAACTCTTTGTTTTCTTGCAGAG
>JBLIBL010000093.1:0-13116 GCA_047633355.1 Polaribacter sp. | reverse complement strand
ACTTCGTTTAAAGATTTTGAGCCTACCATTACTGAACCAAACCGTATAATGTATTTTTGTTGTATCAAATTATCAACTGTGCATTGCGTTGTTTGTTGATTTATTGGATCTTCAGAAAGTTTATTTTTCTGCTGATAAAATAGATAATTACTTGTGTAGCTCATAATATATCTCTGACTTAGAAGTGCATTAACTTGCTTTTCAATCTTATCGTCATCAAACCACCAATCGTCTCCTTCACAAAAAGCTATGTATACGCCAGAAGTCTGAGCAACGGCCTCTTTAACAACATTTCCTCCATTAGAATACAAATTTTTTTCTTGAAGTTTAAGTTTAATAAGGTTGGGATATCGTTTTTTATAAGCCTGTAGTATTTTTATTGAACCGTCATTTGACTTGTCATCATGAATAATAATTTCAAATCTATACTGTGTTTTTTGTTTCAGAAAACTATCAATTGCTTGAGAAATATAATTTTCATGCTCAAAACACAAACAAACTATACTCACATATACTTTATCTAAATGACTCCAATGCGCCATTATACTTTTTTCATCTAAAAGATTTTGTAATTCAATCATGATCTAATTATTCTGTAAGTGGAAATAAACAACTCTTTAGAGAGCATATAAGTGATTAAAATATACATCAACAACCCAGATGTCAGAGCTACTAATATTTTAAGCTCAGGCCGGATAAAAAGGCCCATTAAATAAAGCGAAAACATTGATGAAACAAAAGTAGCTAACCAAATGGGGAATAATAGTTTGCATTGTTTTAGCAGGTTAAAGCTTGTTAATTTACCTGTATAAATAGTATTAATTAATAGCGATAAATAAGATTGTATAATCATTCCTAAGCACATAGCTTCGATACCTAATGGCACCGTTATAAATAATAGAACTGTAATTAATATTTTTTTAATTATTTCAAGCCTTAAGAACAAATCTGCTCGGCCTTTTACCTGAAGAATGTTTAGGTTAATTGCATGAATGGGATATAACATATAGCTAACACATAGTAAGCTTAAATAACGACCAGCCATTGCCCATTGCTCCCCCATTAAAATCGGAATAATAACCTCTGCAACAACTGCAATACTAGCCATTATAGGGAAGACAACTGAAGCAGTTAACTGCAGTGTTAATTTAAAGTAATTTTCAAACTGTTCATTTGCATGTTGAATTTTACTAAGCGCTGGATAAGTGACCCTTTGAACTATAGACGTTAATGTCATTGCAGGGACACTGGATAATGTATTGGCTTGAACAAAGTAGCCCAAACTAATTGGGCTAAACTGCTTTGCGATAATTATTTGATAAACGTTATTGTATATAGTGTCGATAATACTAGATAATAATAATTTTGATCCAAAGCCAAAAAGATTATTAAAAGAACGTTTCGAAAAGCGCTCTTTTGGGTACCAAGGGCTATAATAAAAAAGTAGAAAAACACTCATAAGGCTCATTGCTAAGGTCTGAATTATCAATGACCAAACACCAAAATTATAATTCGCTGCAACAATAGCTAATGTGCTACTAATAATAACACTTATAAATGATATTTTAGTAAGGGTTTTGAAATCCATTTTTACGGTTAATCTAACTCTTTGTACTATCGCAAAACTATTGATAATTAAAGTGAATCCTATCACTCTTACAAAATCAATTAAAGCAGGCTGTTCATAAAACGATGCTATAAAAGGGGCCACACTAAATAAGATAAAGTAAAATAAGAAAGCAATTAATATATTAAAATAAAAACATGTGCAGTAATCAACTTCTGTCCGATCTTGCTTTCTAATTAGAGCTTGGCTAAAACCACTGTCAACAATCACCTGGGACACAACAATAAATACCGTTAACAAGCCAATTAACCCATAAGCTTCAGGCCCTAAAATTCTTGCTAAAAATATTGTAACAACTAATTGTATTCCTTGGGTTATTATACGCTCAATAGCACTCCATTTTAAACTATTAGCGGTTTTTGGCATTTTTAACAACTCTTAAAATTGCAACATTAGCGAGCCTTCCTAATTTATTAGAAGCGATATTAAAGCACACTATTATTGTAATTAACTCTGACATACTTGCTCTCATATTCATTATATAATTTTAAAATAAGGACTATTATTGACAATACTTAATCCTAAACAAAAACAAACACTTAACTAAAGCCCATATCATAGGCACAAAAAAATAATATATAATATTGAAGGCAGCAATATAACTAACACCATCTGCTAGATCATCATATTTACCAGAATAAGTCTTACTCTTCTGATTTAATGAATTTTTTTTCAATAAGTAATAGATCTTTATTTCGATCCTTTACTTTTTTAGCCGGGATACCAACATAAAAACTAAAAGCACTGCAATCTTTATTTACTAAACTTAATGCGCCAACTGCGACACCTTCTTCAATAACCACCCCAGGTAGAACAACAGATCCACATCCTATAATTACATGTTTAGCTAAAAAAACTTCATCATGCGTTACATTGGTATATTCACATGGGATCATAGGATTGGTTAGATATGAGCCTGAGTAATCATCGTTGCTAGAGTAAATTGCAACCTTCGATGAAATATTGCAATAATTTGAAAGTGTAATTTTTCCTGCACCGATGATCGAAGAAAATACAGCGACATGAATATAGGAGCCAATTTTAATACCTCCTGCACCAGCTGAAATAACACAAAAATCGTCAATTCTAACATGATTACCAATACTAATTTGACTAGCATTATAAATAGAAGCTTTATCTGATATTAATACATTACTTCCGAATTTTTTAAAACCCATGGAAGAAATTTGATCTTTAGTTAACCATGCCATTATACGCCTCCTTTTTTATTGTTTTTTCAGTCTATTAAATTTGATATCAAAAACAACCTTTAATCAAATGCACTATCTGTATCAATTCATCATGGCTTAGGTTCTTATATAAAGGTAAACAAAGAATCCTGCTGGATAAACTTTCAGAAATTGGGCATTTTTGATAATCAACAATATTCAGTAAATTGTTCAATGATGGATAAAAGTATCGTCTAGGGTATATACCATTTTCATTTAGGCACGTTTCTACTTCTAATAACTTATCCTCTGATTCAAAGACAATGGGAAAGTATGAGAAGTTGATTTCACCTAAGGCTATTTTTTGAAAATTTATTCCTTTAAGCCCACATAATTCATCTTTATATTTTTTGTACTTGAATTCTCTATCATCCAAAACATCTGAGTAATACTTAAGATTAGCTAAACCTAAAGCAGCATGTATCTCTGTCATTTTTCCATTAAAGCCATCTTCTACAATTATTTTATCGTCATCATGACCAAAAAAACGTATACGCTCCAATTTTTTATTTAAAAGATCATTTTTGGTTATGCACCCACCTCCTTCAGCTGTATTAAATAGCTTAGTTCCATGAAAGCTCGTTGCAGAAATATCACCATACTCGAGTAGACTTGAGCCATTTATGGTGCTCCCTATTGCATGTGCCGCATCATAAATTACTTTTAACCCATGTTTTTTTGCAATTATTTCAATTGCATCAACGTCGCAAGGATTACCAAAAACATGAACAGGCATAATAGCCACTGTTTTATCTGTAATGAGAGCTTCAATCTTCTGAGGATCAATATTAAACGTACTTTCATCAATATCACAAAATACGGGAGTACAACCTTCCCATTTTATTGCACTTATCGTAGCAACCCAACTAAATGGAGTAGTAATTATTTCTCCTTTTAACTCTAGTGCTTTGATTGCCATTTGGAGTGCAATTGTGCCATTAGTTACTACAGAGAGGTTTTTTACATTGAGGGTTTCACATAAATCAACCTCAAGCTTCCTTACCAATGGTCCATTATGTGTCAGTATACCTGTATCCCAAGTATCTTTTAGTAACTCAACAAACTCTGCAAGAGGCGCTAAAGAGGGCTGTGTAACATATATATTATTTTTCATAAGATTTTTTATATACCTCAGAGATTAATTTTGACTGATGAATAGAAGATGTATATTCAACTTCTACGGGTAAGTGCTTATTAATCAATTTGTAAAAATAATGCAGCATATTCTCAAAGTGGTTCTCTGGATTTATAGTTATAACTTCGGCTCCATTGCCATTAGTTAACTCTATAGTCGCTTTAGAAGATGGTGGGCATGTAAAAATCCGCCCAGCTTTAATAACGCCTTTGCTACCCCATATTTCAAGTGAACACTGATAAAAATTATCAAACCCAAACGATATTTGAGAAACAATACAACTATTAACATCTTTCAATTGAGCACTTCCCCAAATATCTACCTGCTTTTCCGGGCAAAAACTTAGTGCAGCTGAATCTACAAATATTTCTTGTCCTAGTAACTCTTGGCTAATTTTTAATGGATATGCACCAGCATCTAAAAGCGCACCTCCTCCTAATTTTTTTGAATAACGTATATTGTCGTCATCTGAAAAGGGAGGGAATCCAAAACTACTTTTAACATTCCTAATTTCGCCAATTTCCCCATTACTAATTAAGTCTTTAATCGCACTTAATTGAGGGTGAAATCTAAATTGAAAGTTTTCTATTAACACTAGCCCTTTACTTTTTGCTAGCGACGTTAATCTTTCAACTTCTTCTGGATTACAAGCTAAAGACTTCTCTACAAGAACATGTTTGCCTTTTTGCAAAGACTTTTCAATCCACTCGTAATGCATACTATTAGGTAAAGGAATATAAACAGCATCAAGCTCCTCAATTAGCAACAATTTTTCATAGCCGACAACGCTTCGGGTTTCAAATTTTTGCCCATACGTCATCGCTTTTGTTTCACTACGACTAGAGATAGCAAGTAAATCAAACTCTTTTGGCATTGCTTTTATTGCTGGTATTACATATTGATCAGCAATATTAGCACACCCAATAACACCGATATTTATAACTTTAGACATGAGCAATAATACCCCTCACATGAGGATTTATCCATGCATCTTCTTTTAATAGTTGCTTTATTTGATACAAACTCAACCATATAAAATTATCATTAGGTAAATTTATTTCTTCATCTTCATTCACTTCTAATAAAATCCCTCTATTCCTCTTTAAGTGAAGGCGTCCACCATCTTCAGCTAGCCAGCTATCAAATAGGATATTTAAATTTTCATTTTCTGCTCTTGAAATAAATAATTCTGAAAAATGTGGTTTTCTTCCACCATGTGCTTGATTAAGATTAGCAAAAGTAGCCTGCAAACTTGGACTTATTTGTACTTTCCCATAGTTCCCTGGCTCTTCTTTAGCTTCGCACAAATAATGAGGCACATCATTAAATCTTTTCTTTATAATACCGAGTAAACCACCATCATAGCCAACCTGTTCTAGAATAGGCTGCTCCCATGTGATATCTACTTCTCTATTCTTTGAATTGACTCGAAGTCCATGGATAGTAAAAAAATCTCCCGAACTATGCGATATGTTGCCTGTTGCAGGATCAGCTTTCCACCCACTAACTTCATTTAATGGAATATCTGTAACAGAAAGTGAAGAGGATTTTCTCTTGTCAATAAACCATTCTTTAACATCTTCAAGAGAATGAAATTGAGACCAATCATTTAGAGACTCAAAAAAAGATTCGATAGCATGAGGATATATAACTTCATTACTAAAGCCATTAATTTTTTCGAAGAACTGTTTGTACTGTTCATTAAATGACGTTTTCATAATGGTTTACTCTTCTGTTATAAGTGATAATAGATATTGACCGTAACTATTTTTCATCATAGGTTGTGCAAATTGTTTTATTTGTGCTGAAGTTAACCATCCGTTATTAAACGCAATTTCTTCTAAGCAGGCTATTTTGTAACCTTGACGATGTTCAATTGTTTGCACAAAAGAGGATGCTTCCAATAAAGAGTCGTGCGTTCCGGTATCTAACCAAGCAAAACCTCTACCTAGCATTTCAACATTTAATTCACCTTGCTCTAGGTAAACATTATTAACACAAGTTATCTCTAACTCTCCACGGTGTGATGGTTTTATTGACTTTGCAATTTCTATAACATTATTATCATAAAAATACAGTCCAGTAACAGCATAATTAGACTTTGGTTTATTAGGTTTTTCTTCAATGGAAAGAGCTTTACCATTAGTATCGAATTCAACAACACCAAACCTTTCAGGATCTTTTACTTGATAACCAAAAACTGTTGCTCCCTTTACTCTTGAAGCGGCATTAAGTAATTTAGGAGAGAAGCCTTGGCCATAAAAAACGTTATCACCAAGAACCAGACACACACTGTCGTCTCCAATAAACTCTTCTCCGATAATAAAAGCCTGTGCTAAACCATCGGGTGTAGGTTGAACTTCATATGAAATATTAATACCAAATCGTGAGCCATCATCAAGTAAACGTTTGTAACCCCCTATATCATCAGGAGTCGATATAATAAGAATATCTTTAATTCCCGCAAGCATTAATACTGATATAGGATAAAAAATCATTGGCTTATCATAAATAGGTAATAACTGCTTTGATACACCTTGAGTAATTGGATATAGGCGTGTACCTGACCCCCCTGCTAAAACTATTCCTTTCATTATACTACGCTCCTAAACGTTCTCGTTGATAAGAGCCGTCTTGAACTCGTTTACACCATTTAGCATTAGCTAAGTACCATTCAACCGTTTTTCTTAAACCAGTTTCAAATGTTTCTTTTGGTGTCCAGTTTAATTCCTTTTCTATTTTACTTGCATCAATGGCATAACGAATGTCATGACCTGGACGATCTTTAACAAAAGAAATTAGTTCTTTATAGTCACTTTTCTGTGGCACCAGTTCATTTAATATGTCACAAATAGTTTCAACGACTTCAATATTTTTCTTTTCGTTATGACCACCTACATTATAGGTTTCACCAACAACTCCTTCAGTAACCACTTTAACTAATGCTCGCGCATGATCTTCAACGTAAAGCCAATCGCGAATTTGAACACCTTTACCGTAAATAGGTAAAGGCTTCCCTTCTAAGGCATTTAAAATGACTAATGGAATTAGCTTTTCTGGGAAGTGGTAAGGGCCGTAATTGTTTGAACAGTTGGTAATAATCGTAGGTAAACCATAAGTACGAAGCCACGCCCGAACTAAGTGGTCACTTGAGGCTTTAGAAGCAGAGTATGGTGAGCTCGGATCATATGTTGTTTCTTCAGTGAATAAATCATCCGTTCCGCCTAAATCACCATAAACTTCATCAGTTGAGATGTGGTGAAAGCGGAAATTAGATTTGCAACCATCATCTAATCCTAACCAATACTGTCGTGTTGATTCTAATAAGGTGTAAGTACCTACAATATTGGTTTCAATAAATACAGCAGGACCATCAATAGAACGATCGACATGAGATTCTGCAGCTAAATGCATAACTGCATCAGGCTGATGTTCAGAAAAAACTCTATCAAGTTCAGCTCTATTACAAATATCAACTTGTTCAAAGACATATCTTGTAGAGTCAGATATGTCTGACAATGATTCTAAATTACCAGCGTAAGTTAGTTTATCTACATTAATAACTGAGTCATTAGTATTTTTTATAATATGACGAATAACTGCTGAGCCTATAAAGCCAGCTCCCCCAGTAATTAGTATTTTCACTTTTCCTCCCCAATAAAGTTTAAAATTTGTTTACAGGCAGTACCATCGCCATATGGGTTGTGAGCAAAACTCATCTTTTTATAGGCATCTTCGTTTAACAACAATGTAGTCAGTTCGGTAACTATAGTTTCTACACTTGTGCCAACTAATTTGACCGTTCCTGCATCTAGCGCTTCTGGGCGTTCCGTGGTATCACGCATTACTAACACGGGTTTACCTAATGAAGGCGCTTCTTCTTGGATTCCACCTGAATCAGTTAAAAGCACGTACGATTTATTCATCAAATATACAAAAGGTAAGTAATCTAATGGCTCGATGAGGAACACATTATTCAAGTCGGCAAGCAATCTGTTAACTGGCTCACGTACATTAGGGTTTAAATGCATAGGGTAAACAAACTCAACATCTTGGAATGCTTTTGCCATTTGTGCAATCGCTTCACAGATACGTTCAAAACCACCACCAAAGCTTTCACGACGGTGTCCAGTGATCAGGACTAAACGTTTATTCACATCAAGAAAATTAAACTTAGCCTGCAGTATCGCTTTTAATTCAACATTGGTTTCGAGTTTTTCAATCACATCTAGTAAAGCATCGATAACCGTATTACCTGTGACTATAATTTTTGCAGGGTCGATATTTTCAGCTAACAAGTTTTGCTTTGACATTTCCGTCGGAGCAAAATGTAAATCTGCGATGGCACCCGTTAATTTTCGGTTCCCCTCTTCAGGCCAAGGTGAATATATATTACCAGTACGCAAACCGGCTTCTACATGTCCTACTTTGATTTGTTGGTAATACGCGGCCAGCGTTGTTGAAAGTGTAGTTGTGGTATCACCATGAACCAGCACAATATCAGGTTTGAATTCTTGTAGTACTGGCTTTAACTCTAATAAAATTCGGGCAGTAACTTCATTGAGGGTTTGGCCTGTTTTCATTAAATTAAGATCGTAATCTGGAATTATTTCAAACAACTTTAACACTTGGTCGAGCATTTCACGATGTTGCGCGGTAACGCATACTTTTGCCTCAAAGCGATCGTCTACTGCTAATGCATGAACTAGGGGGGCCATTTTTATGGCTTCAGGGCGAGTACCGAAGACGGTTAAAATACGTTTTTTATTCATTTTATTTTCTTAAATACAAATTATTTATTTGGAAAACGTTGAAGTTTTTCAACACTACGTCTCATGTATTATTTTGCCCTAAGACAAAACGGTCGCCATTGAGATATATATTGATGATCTCACCAACCTCCATCTATTAAAAAGTCTTTATTAATAAGGACTTAATAATTAAAATCTTAATCTTGGCCAATAGATATCCCTATTAAACTTTTTCAAATTTTGTTATTTTTCGAATAACGAATACGTAACAAGCAAAGATAAAAATAAAACCTGCCAGCATGATAACATCAGGAACATTAAAATATTCACCCACCAAACCAATGATTGACATTACTACTGCAAATGTAGAAATAATAACCAAGGTTTGTCGTGAGCTATAACCAACACGTTGAAGTATATGATGAAGGTGGTCTCTGTCTGGCTTGAAAGGTGATTTACCATTCTTATAACGACGTACGACAATTGCTAACATATCCATTAATGGAACGGCGCAAATCCACAGCGCGGTTACAGGCCTAAATGAGGCGTTTTCATTTTGAGTACCCATAGTAAGCAACCAAATAACACTTAAACCAATAAACATGCTTCCTGCGTCACCCATGAATATTTTCTTTGCTTTAGACGCTAAACCTAAATTAAAAATTAAATAGGGAATTGTTGCCGTAGCGAGTATTAACGGGTAACTCACATAATCGTTTTGTCCACTCATGATGAATAGAATAGCGATAGCAGTAAAAGTATTAATGCTTAAACTACCGATCAACCCATCAATACCGTCAACCATATTAAAAGCATTAATAACAACAATAATACCGACATAGGTAAATATAATGCCTACAGGGCCTAGTGTTACATCACCTAAACCAAACAAGTTACCTAAGTTTGATATGTATCCACCAACGCCATATATCATTAAACTAGCGACAATAAGCTGCCCAATAATTCTAATACGTACTTTCAAGTCAAATTTGTCGTCTACTGCGCCAATAAATACCATCATTGCTGATGCTATTAAATACATACGAAGTTCTAAGGTATTCGGTAGCCATAAAAGGCTAGCCAAGAGTACCGCCATAAAGATTGAAATTCCGCCAATTAGCGGAATATGTCCAGCATGCAGTTTACGTTCGCTGGGCTTGTCAACTAAGCCAACTTCTATTGCAACAGGCTTAAAGAACTTGATTGCGATAAAGGCAAAGCAAAACGCTGTAAGTGAAGTGATAAATACGTCCATTATAATGTCTTATTAGCTTAAGCTAATTTTCTTCCTTAGTTTTAGTCAATTTATTATTATTAGTAAAATGCCTGATTAATACGATAAGTATCGACAATATACCGCCCAGCATTGTACCTAGTACTACAATTAATGCACGCTTTGGTTTAGCTTTGGTATCGGGTACTTGAGCAGGGTCAATCGTTTTTAGAACATATTCGGCTGAAACCTTAGTTAGCATCATATTTTTAGTTTGTTCTTCAATCAATTGATAAAAAACAGTTTCCATGGCGCTAACTTCAGTGTTTCCTAACTGTTTAGTTAAGTAATCAATTGATGCTTGGGCTTCTTGTTCATCTTGCTCACGCATAAAGTTGTTAACGTCGCTAACTAACCAAATTAGCCATTGTTTTGCAATTTCAGGTGAATAAAACTCAATATCGATAGTCACTAATGATGTTGCTTGATCTTGTGAAATCGTTAATAAGCTTAAAAATCTTTGATAAGCTTGCCATTGAGATGGCTCAGGAGATTTTGTAGCTGGAACTTTACCTAGCCATTTTTTATTTTTATTATCATAAAGTTCTTTATTAATAACGAGAGAGTCTGTTGCTTTGTCCCAATTTTCACTAGCCATAAGCGGTACCAGCAATTCATGTTTACTAATAAAGTTTTCTAAAAATGAGCGTGTTTTTATAATTTCTAGAGCAAGTGCTATTTTATCACTACCACCACCTAAACTAATTCCGGCAAGACTAGCTAAACCACCGAACTGTCCAGCAAGTGCTCCCATTCCACCACCAGAATCTGATGAGGCAGGGGCTAATAAAATTGATGCTTTATAAATATCAGGTTTTGATAAGGCGATAGCAACTGAAGAAGCTGCGAAGATAATGGAAATAACGATAACAATATATTTTCCTGACCATATGGCTCGCCATAATTCTGCTAGGTCAATTTCATCGTCTAAGTTGTTTTTTTCGGCAAGTTGTTGAGACATTTGCTGAGAAAGCAAAAGCGCTTCTGGAGAAAAGGGTGTCGTGGATTGCTGAGTACTATTATGATTCGATTGATTCTGATTTGGCACTTGCAGATTTTCCATACTTAACTATTTGAATAACAATAGGACACTTCCCTATTAAAGCTTACGAATTATACTGTATTAAATTAAGTTATGTAAAGGTCAACACACAGATACTTGTAATAAATTTGTTACTTTACTGTTTTTTTTGTTTTTATCAACTAGAAATTCATAAATGATTAATTAATATTCATTTCAGGTAATTAACTATATGTGCAATTTTGTCGTTTAACTTAACGATTATAAAATGATGGGTTGTTTTCTTTTTAAATATTAATGCTTTTGAGTTCCTAAATTAAGGTTATACTGCCAACGAAAGTTAATCACGTGAATTGATGAAGGTAAATATAGGATACCCATTCAAAGTAAGATTTAACTGGGCCGCTTATCTTTTACTTATATGTTTAAATAAATTTTTTTGCTAGTTTTGAAATTTCAGGCCAGTCATTATTGATAAGAAAGTTTTTCTCTTTTTTACTCCATTGCCTAATTTCGTTTGCTATTTCTCTGGCTTCTTCTTCCGTTTTAAATTTCTGTTGATGTACAAGTTTAGCGGGTAAGCTTATGCCATTGTCTGACAGCAGCTTGTTATATTTGTCGTATTTAGCCAATACGATAGCAAGTTCATCGCAACAACCTGTGTAATAACGGCCATCTACTGACTGTAATATATAAACATATATTTGAGTATTCATATTACAAGCTCCTTTTGTTAACATAAATTTTACATTTATTTAGTGTAGTATAGCTTTAATACTTTGCCAGTTATCTATGATGGTTTATTTTAGTGTCTCGTTTAGGCGCGTTGCGGCTTGTCGTCATGCTGAATTAATTTCAGTATCAGGGGTTTGTTGAGTAAGTACAGATCCTGAAACGAGTTCAGAATGACGGTTTTATGTTCAGGATGACGGTGTTTGGGTCTGGAGACAGTGTTTAGGTCTGGAAACGGTGTTTGGGTCTGGTTTACGGTGGTGGTGTGAGGCTGTCAGTGCTTATGTGTTGATAACGGGACACGCAGGTAGAATTACGTAGTTCTCTTGTCGTCATGCTGAATTAATTTCAGTATCTGGGTTTTGTAGAGTAAGTACAGATCCAGAAACAAGTTCAGGATGACAGGGTTGTGTTCAGGAAGATGGTGATTTTAAAGGTTACGGTGGTTGTTAAGAGTAACAGGATTGTTCCGGGTTACTGTGCTCGCTTTACACGTTTGTCGTCATGCTGAATTCATTTCAGTACCTGGGCTTTGTTGAGTAAGTACAGATCCTGAAACAAGTTCAGGATGACAGTGGTGGTGTAGTCTGACGGTGGTGGTTTCAGGCTGACTGGCTTTACAATTAGGATTATGGTTTACGCTGGCGTTGTGGTTGAGGGGGTGTTCTTATTGGTCGAACTGGTTTATGTTTGGGGTTTTATTCAACAATGTAAAGTCCGATGCAATCGGACTTTACTTATGTGTTTTGTTAAAACATTATCTATTTTGTTAAAAAATTAATATACCAAGGCATCGCTTTATCGATACCTTGTTGTATTTTGAATTCAGGTTCAAAACCTAATAAGTTTTTAGCTTTAGAGATATCGGCTTGAGAATGTAAAACATCCCCTGCTCTGAAATCTTGATAAATTGCTGATTTATCATAATTCACACTGTTCGCTTTTAATGCTATTTTTAAACTATCAAATAAAGTGTTTAAGCTTGTTCTATCGCCTAAAGCAACGTTGTAAACTTGATTTTTACCGGCATCATCAGCAGTAGCGGCTAATATGTTTGCTTGTACTGCGTTTTCAACAAAACAGAAATCTCGGCTAGTTTCACCATCTCCATTGATATATAAATCTTGGTTGTCGATCATCGCCGCTGTCCATTTAGGAATTACAGCTGCATAAGCGCCGTCAGGGTCTTGACGTTTACCAAAAACGTTAAAGTATCTTAAGCCTGTAGCGTTCAAACCATATGTTCTGTTGAACACGTCAGCATATAGCTCGTTTACATACTTAGTTACGGCATAAGGTGATAATGGTTTGCCTATGTTTTCTTCTACTTTAGGTAATGCTGGGTGAT
>JBLIBL010000092.1:0-13202 GCA_047633355.1 Polaribacter sp. | reverse complement strand
CTTGATTGATTTACGAGAATTGTTAGCGAGAGGTTAATTTAACTATTGCTGAAATATGCTAATTCAGAAAACATCACTTACAATTAGAAAAATACAGTTAGATTACAATAAAATAAAATAAAATAAAATAAGCTACTTAGTCTATTTTAGACAATGAATTTGGTTGCTGATTAAATGATCTTTTTAAAACTAATATTTTACAAAACAAGATTTTCAAAAATAAGGTTAAATTTGTCGACATGAAAATAACCAGAAGAAAAAATTTACCTTGGTTAACCTTTATGTTTTTAAGCTTGCCTGTTATATCTGGTGAGAAGGTTAACCAAACATTATCCGTCGATAAAACTACAAAAATAAAAATATGTAATGATCGAGGTTCAATTAGTGTTCATTCGTGGGATAAAAATGAAGTTTTAGTCAAAGGCCAAATAGATGATTTAGCTGACAATTTTATATTCGATAAAAAAGGTGATTTTATCCTTTTGGAAGTAGAATTAACGGCTAAACATGCGCATGGAAAGAATAACGGTAAAGGCTCAAAACTAGAGGTTTGGCTACCTAAAGAGCATGACTTACAATTTAATGGCATAGCGACTGATTTGAGTGTTATTGGTTTACAGGGCGAGGTCAATATTAACTCTGTGAGCGGAGCGGTTAATGCAAAGTCCATTAGTGGAAATTTGTGGGTAAAAAATATCAGTGGAAAAACGACATTAAATGATATTTCTGGAAAAATAGACATATTGACTGTTAGCGGTAATTTGGATGCTAATGTGGAGTCTAGCCAGATTAAAGTAAAAGCAATTTCAAGCGATATATCGATAGTCACTAATCAAATTGACAATATTAATTTATTTAGTATTTCTGGGACAACTAAACTGTCTGGCGAGCTGAATGATAATGGAAAAATCAATCTTGAGAATATTTCAGGTGAAAGCTTTTTCTTTTACAACGAGTCAATAGACGCAAAGGTTTCAATAGAAACTGGTCCAGATGGCTCAATTGTTAATCGGATTAAGCCTTTTGAAAAAAAAGAGTCACATTTAAATTCACAACAACAGCACTTTTTAGAAGGTGCTGGCAATGCAAAAATTACCATGCATACCGTTAGTGGAAAAGTGGGGCTAAAGAATCTTAAAGAAATAAATAAACGAGTAAAATAAAACAACGTAAAAAAAGTAAACTAATTCAAACCTTTATGCCTTTTATTGCGTCTATTAGAAGAGTGTCATAAATGTTAAATAACTTCTTAAGTTAATAAAAAATTAAAAAATGATCAATCAATGACTGAGCTAGTCATTAAAAAAGGGTAGAGTATGACAAGTATTTGGGAGGAAGTAAAAGGTAGGAGAATTTTTCGAGCCGCCACTCTATATGCTGCCGTTGCGTGGGGGATTATACAAATAGCTGACATTTTATTGCCCATTCTTCAATATCCTGACTGGTTAATGTCTTCAATGGTGGTAGTCGCCTTTATTGGTTTTCCTGTAGCATTGATCTTTGGCTGGCTTCTTGATATTAAAAATGAGCAAGCTACAACTTTATCTATAGATGGTGTCGGTGAGCATAAAAGAGGCCATAAAAGCAGTGTTAAAACGCGAGTCATTGAGTTCTTAATCATTGTTGTTTTTGCCGGTATTGCAGGCATTCTCTACTTTAATAGTCAAATAAAAAACAAAGTAATTGTTGGCGTTGAATTAACTAGTGTTAAAAATTTAACCCAACGTATGAATAACCAAAAAACGATTGCCGTGTTACCGTTCTCAAATTTTGGTGATTCAAAAGCCGATGAGTATTTTGCAGATGGCCTGTCTGAAGAGTTGCTTAATGTACTAGCTAAAAACAAGTTACTAAGAGTGGCGGCTAGAACATCATCTTTTCAGTACAAAAATAAAAACCTAAATGTTAAAACGATTGCAAAAGAGTTAGGTGTTCAATATATTCTGGAAGGCAGCGTGAGGCGTTCAGGAGAAAAAATAAGAGTCACTGCGCAGCTAATAAAAGCCGATGAAGATGTTCACATTTTTTCATCGACATGGGACAAAGATATTAGCAATATCTTTAAAGTTCAAGATGAAATAGCTTTGTCTGTTTTAGATACTTTAGAAATCAAGTTATTAGGTAAAGAATCAAAAAATGAAAGTTTAGGAACCAAAAGTATTGCGGCATTTGCTGAGTATTCCAAAGGAACTGCTGCGGTTAGAAATAGAAGTAATGAAGATTTCAAAAATGCTAAAAACTTTTTTAATAGCGCTATTAATATCGATCCGAATTATGCGGAAGCCTTTGCGATGTTAGCGGAAACTTATCTTTTAGAAGCTAGTTATGATATGTCTGTAGAGCCTGCGGATGCCCAAGTAGCTGCCAACAATTACATCGAAAAGGCGCTCAGTTTAAACAGTGAGTTAGCGATTGCTCACTCTGTAAAAGGTTTATTACATTGGCAAAGAGCTGATGGTAGTGAAAATAAAGAAGCAGAACTGCAAAGTGCTAAACGACATTTGAATTTAGCGATACAACTAAACCCCTCTAATGCAGAAGCTTATATGTGGTATGGCTCTATTCTACTTAATTCCGGCGAGTACTCAGATGGTATGAAATTAAGGAAGAAAGCTTATGAAATTGATCCTCAAGCTGCGGTAGTCGGGTTTAATCGTGCAGAAGATTTGATTAGGCAAGGTGATTATAAAAGCGCAATGAATGTTTTTAATAATATTGTTCGGAATAATCCTAACTATGAGAATGCTTATTCTATTGCTGGAGAAATTAGTTTGACTACTGGCGATTTAGAGCAGGCTTATGTCCACTTTAAAAAAGCGAAAGATTTAGGTGGAAATGAATGGATGTGGCGTTTAAAGTCAAATAAAATTTATTTACCTATTGGCGATTTTGAAAAAGCTCAATCCAACTTAGATTATTTAGTGTCTAATAAATCAAAATTAACACAATCCAAAATAGTAGAACACTATTTACAACCAGAGTTATGGTTAGCCTCGGGACAAATTGATGAAATTAAAAAGTGGGTTTCATCATTTGATAAAGAATCTGATAAATGGCACGAGCGTCTTTGGCGTGGTTATTTTGCTTTGGACGCTGAGAAATGGAAAGAAGCCATCGGCGAGTTTGAGTTTGTCCTCCAAATAATAGATAAACAAAAGAACCATAAAGATCCTGGCTTATTGATCCGGACAAATTTACTTTTGTCTAAGGGATGGAAACAGCTAGGTGATAGTATTAAATCAGAGAACTATGTGAATATAGCGCGTTCTAAAATTGATTATTTAGTTACCGAACAAAAATTTAACCCAATCAAATTTCGCTATGAGCAAGCCGCGATTGCAAACCTTTCGGGAAATCAATTAGAGTCTTTAAACTTATTAAAACAAGCTGTCCAAGAAGGTTTTGTCGAGATTTGGAATTTGAAAATGGACCCGCTGTTTAACAACTTGAGAAGTGATCCTATTTATATTGATTTAATTGTTCAATTAGAAGAGAAGCTTGACGTATTTAAAAAATCGATAGATGCTGTTGAAAATCCAGAGTTTGCTAGTTTGTAGCTGTATTATTTGTAACTGTCACTTTGATATCGTTAAAACATCTTTAACTTATTGGGTAATAAAAAACCAATTATTGTTAATCGGTTTTTTATTCAATGATTAATTATTATATTTTACTAAAAAGCAGGTTTCTCTGGTGCATCTTCATAACGTTTAACACTATCTAAAATCTCTTTTTTAGCGGCTGCAGCATCTTTCCAACCATCGATTTTGACCCATTTTCCTGGCTCCAGATCTTTATAATGCTCAAAAAAGTGTTGTATTTGATTAAGTAATAATTCAGGTAAATCAGTTGTTTCTCTGATGCCTTTATAGGATGGCGATTGTCTTTTTAAGGGAACGGCTAATATTTTTGCATCGACCCCTGACTCATCAGTCATCATTAATACGCCAACAGGCCTGCAAGTTATGACCGAGCCAGCTATTAAAGCAAATGGTGTTGGTACTAGAACATCAACCGGATCACCATCTTCAGAAAGTGTATGTGGAACATAACCATAGTTCGTTGGGTAATGCATGCAAGTTGACATAAAGCGGTCAACAAACATAGCGCCAGATTCTTTATCAACCTCGTATTTTACAGGATCTGCATGGGCTGGAATTTCAATAACAACGTTTATTTCTTCAGGTAGGTTTTTTCCCGAGGGAACTAAGTTTAGACTCATAATATCGCTCTGTTTTTGGTAGCTAAAAAAGTAATAAGGCAAGTTTGGGCGCGTATTATAGCGATAGTGCGGTGCAAAATAAATAGTCGATTCAATATAATTAATTAGCTTATAAATCAATGAGTTAAAATAATCGGCTTTACTAGATTGTTCTAATTGATATTGTTTGTTATACAAGGGAGTCAGGATGTCTATGTGAAGCCGAAGAAATTGGCCTTATGCATTGGTTTATAGGTATCAGGCTGATCTAATTAATAATTAAAATTCAAACAGTGAGGGAAGTATGATTGAACTTGTTCAAATACCACCAATTCTTGGTGTCGTAGGGCTTGTTGTAGCCTTATTCATTTATCTTTTAATAATAAAATATCCAGGCGGTGAAGGAAAAACCGCGAAAATCGCCAAAGATATTCACGATGGAGCAATGGTTTTTATGCGCCGTGAATATTCTATTTTGGCAATTTTTTTAGTTATCATCGCTATTTTGCTTTATGTTAGTTTCGAGTCTTGGCATACCTCGGGTGCTTTTGTCATTGGAGCGTTTAGCTCAGCGATTGCTGGTTATATAGGTATGTTAACTGCGACAAAAGCTAACGTAAGAACAACGGTAGCGGCTGCAGAAAAGGGTGAAGCTGCGGCTTTAACTGTGGCATTTTACGGCGGTTCTGTCATGGGACTCGCGGTTGCATCGATGGGGCTTTTAGGATTAGGTGGTCTCTATTATTTCTTAGGAGCAGAGCATGCAGAAGCTATTCATGGTTTTGGCATGGGCGGGTCAATTGTTGCTCTTTTCTCTCGTGTTGGCGGTGGTATATTTACTAAAAGTGCTGATGTAGGTGCTGATTTGGTTGGTAAAATTGAAGCAGGTATCCCAGAAGATGACCCAAGAAATCCAGGGGTTATTGCTGACAATGTTGGCGATAACGTTGGTGATGTTGCTGGAATGGGATCGGATATTTTTGAATCTTACTGTGGTGCAATGATAGCAACTATTGCGATTGCCTCTACAATGAGTTTGACCACGCTTGAGTTTTTATCGACCACTGGTAAAGAAGCCTTGATGACTCTCCCTCTTATGTTGGCATCGGTTGGTTTAATTTGTTCTATTGCTGGAATATTAGCTGTCAAAATGGCTTCAAGTATGGAACCTGCTAAAGCTTTAAGAACAGGCACTTTAGGCGCTACCATTTTGTTAGTTGCAGCCGCTTATTATGTGGTTATCAATATGGGTCTGCATATCAATATTTGGTATTGCGTTATAGTTGGTGCAGTAGGCGGAAGTATTATTGGTTTGGTTACAGAGTATTATACTGGTGGTAAACCGGTAAGAGATCTCGCGAGAGAAGGCGAGACAGGACCTGCGACTGTTATGATTAATGGTTTGGCTCTTGGAATGGAATCAGTGGTGGTTCCTGTATTAACAATCGCTGCGATTATTTTTGCCAGTGCACAATTACTGGGTGATGCCGGGGTTTACGGTGTTGGTATTGCTGCGGTTGGAATGTTAGCAACCGTTGGAATTACAATGGCAATTGATGCTTATGGTCCGGTTGCGGATAATGCTGGCGGAATTGCTGAAATGGCGGGTCTTGGTGAAGATGTACGTAAGATTACCGATGGGTTAGATGAAGTGGGTAATACAACGGCTGCTATTGGCAAAGGCTTTGCTATTGGAGCAGCAGGATTAGCTGCATTAGCTATCATTGCTGCATTTATCGAAATTGTGTCTGCTAATATAGAAGGTTTTTCATTAGATATCAGTAATCCACTTGTGTTAATGGGAATGTTTATTGGTGGTATTTTTCCATTCTTAGTTTCTGCTATTACCATGAGAGCCGTTGGAACGGCGGCATTTGATATGATTAAAGAAATCCGCAGACAATTCAGAGAAATTCCCGGTCTTATGGAAGGAACGGCTGAACCTGACAGTGCAAAATGCGTTGATATAGCAACCCAAGCTGCCCTGAAAAAGATGATTTTACCCGCCACTTTAGCGATTGCCGCTCCACCTGTTATTGGTTTTAGTCTAGGGGCTGCGGCTTTAGGAGGGATGCTTACTGGTGCTTTAATTACCTGTGTCTTGATGGCACTTATGATGGCAAATGCTGGCGGGGCTTGGGATAACGCCAAAAAGTATGTTGAAAAAGGCAATTTAGGTGGTAAAGGTTCTGATACTCATACCGCCGTTGTTGTTGGTGATACGGTTGGAGACCCATTCAAAGACACATCAGGTCCTGCTATGAATATTTTGATCAATGTTATGGCGATTGTTAGTTTGGTGATTGCACCTTTGCTTAGTTAAGCAATAAATTAACTTTGTAATATGGACTAAAAACCACTCTTTATTGAGTGGTTTTTTTTGACTCTATCTTTTTATAAGTCTGTGATATATAAAATAGTATGGCAAGTATTTAAATATTTGCCATACTAAAACATACCTAAATGCTTATTTTGATATAAAGGAAGTTTCACGTGGCTGATATTACTTGCGAAGCATTTTCTGAGCTAGAAGATGATGTGCAACAAGAGTTCTATGAAGATGTTGTTTCAGCAATTGATGACATCAATCAATGCGTTAATTTACTTGAAGGCTCTGTTGATGATGAGACGGATGATGGTGTAATCGATCGCATTTTTCGTGCGATTCATACCGTCAAAGGCAATTGCAATATGGTATTCCTGAAGGATTTTGTGGATGCCACCCATAGACTTGAAGATTTATTTTCAGCCGTTAGAGCGAAAGATATTGATTATCATCCTGTTTACGGACTTTTAGCGATGAAAATAGTTAATCTCGTACAAATTGAATTAAAAAGTTTAATAGAACAAAAATTCGCAAATGGTGATATTTTAGAAAAAATTCAGTCATTACTTGAACAAGTAGAAAGCGCTTCTCAAGAGTCCAGCGTAGAAATTACAACAAAAGCGATCACTGCAATTGACGATGGTCATTTTTCAATTGCTTTAATTGAGGGTGACAGCATTCAAGGGAGTTCTTTTAGCTTTTTAGAGTCAACCGATTTTGAGTTTTTAGAGTATTTGTCGAGTCGAGTTCAAAATACATCGGAGTACCATACAACCTATTATAAGGTAGCAAAAACTTTAGCCTTTAAGTTAAATCAAATGCTAAGTAATAAGGCCGATGAGCAGCAGCTTGATGCGGCATTAATAGCACTACACTTAAGCCAAAGAATCGAATCATCTGGACAATCAAGCACTTTAACTTTACAACAAGTTATTTTTTCACATGGCTTACTTTCTAGAATGTCTGGCTGGGGAGCCGCCGCCACGCTTTGTTTACAGGTGCTTGAAAGCCATAATGGTGATGGTATGCCTTTAGCAATTTCAGGTGATGATATACAACCTGCAGCGCAAGTGCTTGGATTATCTTGTGAATTTTCTTTTCATGTACTTAATGCCGAAAATAGAGAGTATAAACAATCATTATTTACGGCTGTAAAAGCCATAAATGCAGAAAAAAACATTCGATTTAAAGATAGGTTAGTCGAACGTTTTACTAGTTTAATCAAATCAGAGTATCTCTCCTCAAAAATGTTTTAAATTAGACCTACCCTGAATTAACCCTTTTCGGCGACTCTTACGTTTGTAATGCATGAGCTTCTTTTGTATAAGCTTGATTTTACATTATTAATTTACAAACTAGGAGAATTATTTATGCAAAACGCAATGAAAAAATTATACTTTTTGTTAACTGGTGGCGTTTTTACCTTTGTTCTTTTTATTGGAATGACATTCTTAATAAAGCCAGATTTACAAAAACCGATCTCTACAAATAGCGGGCTGAGCTATGTGTCTTTTAAGATTGATGATAACCCACCAAAGATAAAAATTAGACTTATCCCTAAAAAGCCGGAAAAGGTTAAAGAGCTTGTCAAAGAACGAAGTCAAATAACTAGAGTTCAATCTAAAGCATTATCTTCTTTAGCTAAGCCTGGTTTGCTATTTTTTAATGATGGACTTAAAGTAGCCCTAAATTCTTCACTTGGTCATAAGCCATGGGGAAGCAGTACAGACGGTGGAAATCAATTACAACCGAGCGTTAGAATTAATCCGACCTATCCGGTAAAAGCTCTGAGAGATAATATAGAAGGTTATGTTTCTTTAACTTTTGATATTTCAGAAGTAGGTAGGCCAATTAATATAAACATTATTGACTCTAATCCTAGAGGTTACTTTGAGAAATCAGCTCGTAAAGCCCTAAAAAAATGGAAGTTTGATCCTAGGATGGTAAGTAATAGCAGTCAACAAGTGACACTAGCTTTTCAAATTGAAAAAGAGGCTTAATCAAATCTAGAAGAGGAATTGTTTTACCAATATCTCTTCTTTTTTAATGCCTCTTAAAAAACTGCTTAGATAACAAATTTCTTTTTCAATATTTTTTTTACCGGTTCGTTTTTAAGAACAACATATTGAGGCAAACCATCTTTATAAGGAGGGTAAGACTCTCCTTTTATTAATGGTAACAAATAATCTCGACAAGCCTGTGTAATATGCATGCCATTAGATGAAATATACTTTCTAGGCATCATTTTTTCGACGTTAGCAACATCCGACAGATTAGCTTCACCAATTGACCATTTATAAGTTTTAGTATTTTTTCGAACGATAGTAGGCATGACCGCATTTCTACCGGCAACCGCAAATTCAACAGCAGCTTTACCCATTGCATAAGCTTGTTCCACATCAGTTTCAGAGGCAATATGTCGAGCCGCTCGTTGTAAATAATCAGCGACAGCCCAATGGTATTTATAGCCAAATTCATCTTTAACCATTTTAGCGACAACAGGAGCAACTCCGCCAAGTTGTTTATGACCAAAATTATCTACGCCACCGGCATCGGCTAAAAAAGTGCCGTCTTTATAAGCAACGCCTTCAGAAACGACAATAGCGCAATAACCATACTTCTTGACACATTGATTAACTTTCTTGAGGAATTTTTCTTTGTTAAACGCTATCTCTGGAAATAATATAATGTGAGGCGCTTCGCCATCTTTCTCTGCGGATAATCCGCCAGCCGCAGCTATCCAACCTGCGTGACGCCCCATGACTTCCATGACAAAAACTTTAGTCGACGACTCCGACATTGAAGCAACATCAAAGCCTGCTTCCCTAATTGAAACCGCTACATATTTTGCAACACTACCAAAACCTGGGCAGTTATCGGTAATAGGTAAATCATTATCAACTGTTTTAGGAATGCCGATGCAAGTGATTGGAAACCCCATTTTTTGACTGATCTGTGACACTTTATTAGCCGTGTCCATCGAATCACCACCACCGTTGTAAAAGAAGTAGCCAATGTTGTGAGCTTTAAAAACTTCAATCAATCTTTCATACTCTGCTTGGTTATCTTCAAAGCTTTTCAACTTATGACGACAAGAGCCAAAAGCGCCAGATGGCGTATGCTTTAGAGCTGCGATATCTTTTTTTGATTCCTTACTGGTGTCAATCAAGTCTTCTCGAAGCGCTCCAATTATGCCATTACGCCCCGCATAGACTTTGCCTATATGCTTTTTATTTTGCCTAGCGGTTTCAATTAATCCGCAAGCAGAAGAGTTAATTACGGCGGTCACACCACCAGATTGCGCATAAAAGGCATTTTGTTTCATTTTTGAGGCCACAGTTTTTCCTTAATGATTTTTAATATCACAAGTATAAACGAATTTGGATGAGAAAAATAAATGAAGTTTTTATGGTTTCCATAATTAACCTGTTATGTTTATTCTTGCAATAGTAATGACCGAGCTGAAACCGTTTGCTCATAAAGTGAATCCTTCACACTCAATTGAAACAAATTTAGTCTATAATCATTAGTTATAAGACTAAAAAATAAATGTAAGTTAATTTCACATCAATTAATACAAGAATTAAAAATCATTAGAGGTTTGCTCATGCAATTTAATAAAAAATTTATTTCAATTATCGTAGCCGCAGCACTTTTTCAAACTAACACTTCAGTACTGGCTGAGCAGATACCTGCTGAACGGATGCTTGGTAAGCAAAACATTCCGATTAATATGGAGTTATACAAGAATATAAACACTGGCATTAATACGGTAAATAAAAGTGAAACTGCTTTATTTGATTGGCAAATTGGGAATATAAAGCCTTTTACGCCAGAATTGTGGAATTCTATTCTCTCGAAAAGAGCTGGCACAACAATAAGTTCTAAAATGTATTTGGCTCTTTCAAAAAGCCAACAGAATATAATAGCGTTAGACTATTACTTAGGTCGAATAACTAAAGATCATAAAAACAATAAAACGAATAAATTTCAAAATAAATTAATCCATATACATGATACTGGTCGAGGTGGAATTATAGGTAAGTACCAACAAGAAATTGATGGGGTTGAAGTGTTTGGTAGTGAAGTCAGTTTATTGATGAATCGAAAACATGAGTTGATAGCAAGCTCAGGTAAATTTAGTGAAGCAAAAAAAGTAGCGGTCAACATTTATTCTATAAGTGAAGAAAAAGCACTTGAAAATGCTTTTTATGAGAGTACAGGTGTTCCTCTAACCTTTCCTATTTCATTGTTTGAAAAGAATTCCCTAAGCACTTTAAAATACAATAATGGCTCAAATCAGTTTAAATGGTTATCTGATGAAGCTAAATCAGAACCTGTTTTTCTAACTAAGGCTAGTCGAGTAAAGAAGGTTTTTTTCCAATCTTCTTACGAAACATTGGCTCCTGCTTATTATGTTGAAGCAGAAATTGCCAGCAAAGGAAGTCGAACTTCTCAGTATTTTAGTTATGTAATAGATGGTCAAACAGGAAAAATTTTGTTCAAAAACAATTTAACAGCACATGTTGAAACCACTTATAAAGTATTTGCTGAAACGTCAGGTGATAATATCCCGTTTGATGGTCCTCACGGAAACGCTTTAACACCTCATCCTACAGGAGATACTGATGATACTCCGTTAGTTGATGGAGTATTTCTTGCTACTCAAAACAGTATTACCCTTGATCATGGACCAATTTCCACTCAAGATCCTTGGTTATCTGATGTTGCAACTACGACTACAGGGAATAATGTGGATGCCTATGCTGATATTTCTGGAGAGAATGGATTTGATGATATTGACGTCCGTCCAGTTATAAGTTCAGCAAATGCCTTTGAATATGATGCGGCACCATTTAGTGACGGCTTGTCAGGTGACGCTCAGCAACATGCGATAGTTAACCTCTTTTACGTCAATAACTTTCTTCATGATTGGTTTTACGACAACGGTTTTGATGAAGGAGCAGGAAATGCTCAAACCGATAATTTTGGTAGAGGAGGCTCTCAAGGTGATGCGCTTTTAGTTGAAGCACAGGACTCAAGCGGAACTAATAATGCCAATATGTCAACCCCTGCTGATGGTAATGCCCCACGCATGCAAATGTTTATTTGGACGTTGTTAAGTGACTCGAGCATGATTATTACAGGAATTAGTGGTATTTCAACGCGCGCGGCGGGATTTGGTCCTGCAGATTATGATTTAACGGGAGTGATGTCTTTAATTGATGATGGTACCGAGCCGGTAGGAGATGGCTGTGAAGCAATTACAACTGAACTAACCGATAAAATAGCGATTATTGATCGAGGTGATTGTAATTTTACGCTGAAAGTGAAAAACGCTCAAGACCAAGGAGCTTTAGGCGTTATTATGGTGAATAACGTTGAAGGCGATCCTATAACTCAGGGTGGCGAGGACGACACTGTTAGCATACCAAGTATGATGGTAACAATGGAAAAAGGTGCTGAAATTAGAGCCGCACTGGCAGCTGACCCTTCATTACAAGCCCAGCTATTTAATTTACAAAAACCTTTAGACGGTACACTCGACAATGGAATTGTCGCACATGAATGGGCTCACTATTTATCTAATCGATTAGTGGGTAATGCTAATGGTTTAAGTAATAATCAAGGTCGTAGTATGGGCGAAGGTTGGAGTGATTTTGTCGCACTCTTAATGGCGGTCAAAGAATCAGATAACCTTGTTGCAGACAATGAACAGTTTCAAGGCGTCTATTCTGCTTCAACTTTTGTAGGCGATGCTTATGACGGTATTCGTAGAGCGCCATATACAACAGATTTAAGCAAAAATGCTATAACTTTTAAACACATAGAAAATGGCGTTGCTTTACCTCTGTCGCATCCTGTTTCCTTTGGCGCTTCTGGTGTTAATAACGCAGAGGTTCATGCATCGGGAGAAGTTTGGGCAAATACATTATGGGAGGGGTTTGTAGGGCTTATTAATAAACCGGGTAACAGTTTTGATCAAGCTAGAGAAAGTATGAAAGATTATCTGGTTGCGGGATTAAAATTAACTCCAAGCGCTCCGACCATGTTGGAGGCAAGAGATGCACTGTTAGCAGCAGCAATAGCAACAAATGCGGACGATTTTATAATTTTGAGAGATGCTTTTAGTAAACGTGGTATGGGTGCCAATGCAATAGCGCCCGATAGAGAATCTGGGACGCATGCAGGAGTGGTAGAGGATTTCACATTAGGTGCCGATGTAACTGGTGTAATAAGTATTAACGAAACCTTCATCAATAATTCTTGCGATGATGATGGTGTTTTAGATCCAACTGAATCAATCGATGCCACCTTAATTTATTCAAGTTTCACTAATAAAAATATACCTAGTTTTACAGCGAGTTTAAGTTCAGTAAATGATGTGGCATTTGAGTCAAACTCTTTAAGTATTGATAGTATCGCAACATTTGGAAGTTCAAGTAGCAACTCCAGTAGTGTGACTCTTAATAGTTCGAGCCATATGCAAGTTATTCAAGTCGATGGATCAAGTGGGCAAATAGGGAATGGAATAGATGATTTTATTGAGCCGAATGATGTTTCTGTTTCATTAGTGACGAATTTAGATTTTTCTAAAACACTAAATAATGACGATATTTCAGAGACTTTAACCTCAAATTTTGATTGGGACTCTGAAGCAGATACCAATATAAA
>JBLIBL010000091.1:0-13371 GCA_047633355.1 Polaribacter sp. | reverse complement strand
CCAAACAGGATGATTATCCTTAAGCCATTTTTCACTCATTGTCATTTCTGAAGGTAGTGAATAACGACTTTCATGTAAACTATGTTTCTTGATGAAAGCTTTGAGAGCATCAACTTTAAAAGCCTTCGGCTTAGGCACGTTCGCTTTTTCCAAAACGATATTCATATCAGCTACGGCAGCGTACTGACCACAAATACTGACATGGCAAACAACTAAAAAGATCTTCTTTTTTTCATTTACCAACTGCTGTCTTTTATAAATCATGATAAATCAAGCTCCACAGGTCTGAACAAGCGAATACATTGATCATTTTTCACAGGTAATAACTTATGCAAAGTGGCATAAAAGAATAACTTTTTTGCCCTAACAAAGGGTATTTCCATTAAATTAGAAACTGTCTCAATGTGCTGTTCTAGCAGTGCTCTAAATCGGTTTTGCCACGCTTCAATAAAATGCTCGATGAACGATAATATTTCTTCTTTTGGTACTTCAAAGTCTCTTGCTTGCTCTGATAAACGAATGTTCCAGAATTCTTCTTTAGTCGCATCGCGCTCTGTTACAACGCGATAATCAACACCTTTTCGGCGCCAGTACTCTTTCTCAATAGCGAACTTTTGCCAAGTACGCATTTTTTTCTTAACTACAGTTCCATCTTCTAGCTTTTTGTATATTTGATCCCAGTATTTGAAGGTGTAAGCTGTAATAACAATTTCACTAGGATTGTTTTTGTCATATCTATGAACAACAAAGTCAGTCGTCATGACATAAGCTTCGAAAGTCTTCCAATTACGCGGATGTATATAGTTTTTCTCCACTGCAATATCTAACGTTTCATCAATATCCAGCGCATATTGCTCTAAAATCCGACAAGTGCCGGGCTGCCACATTAGTTTCGTTTTGGTTCTAAATTCACCATCACTTAATAAGTGTTCATCTCTTTGCTGTAGATAACAAAATCCCCAATGCCTGCGACCAATCGTATTCACTTTTCTGACAGTGATATATGGTCGGTAATTATCTAAGTCTTCAATATCTTTTTGCCACTTCCTTAGCTCTTTCTTGGTTTTTTGAGTAACTATCATCTCTTTTGCCATTTTTACATCCTTTTAGTAACTTTTCTTATTAAGTTATAGCATGAAGGATTTATATAGATCAAACACCAAAATAGGCTACAACCCTTTAAACTTGCGAATCGCAAGTAATAAAAAAGTAAAGAAACTTTACTATACGTGTAAAATTAAATTTAAATATGTAAACTAAAAACGATCAAAAGCAACAAGTTAGTTCGTTGTTTTAATTTGATTTTTATTTATGAAAACAGAAAGAAAAAAAAGACAAAGAACAAAAAAAAGTAGCTAGGAGACGATATCAGTAAAAACCCGCCAAAAATAAATAAAATAAATTTGTGACTGAAGGCTTATTTTGGATCGAAAAGGATCTTATTGTGTAATATTAATGCAGGGGTTAAATAATTAACTCGAGTAGTCGTTCTTTAATTTCGTTAGGAGTGAGGGTTAAATCTACTGTACAAAGATATAAATCACGGTACTAAATAGATACTTATTAATGTCAATATTGATAACAACTTAAGAATACTTTTTATCAGCTGACAGAAACATTAACCAATGGTAGCTGATGCGCACAAATATGTTGTTGCATAATTGCTAATTCTTTGGCTTCCATTAATTCAAGATATTCACTTAGAGGCGTTTTCAAATGAGCATAAATCAAATTTTTATTTTGTCTTAAAAATACATCTTTTTGAGAAAGTGAAAGGTTTGCTCGAAGGCCATCTAACGATGGTAAAATAAGAGCATTAGCTCGCATCTCTACGATACCAATATTGATTCCTTGTGGATCAAAGTCACCGAAATGAAACCACTTACCTTGAAAATTATTTCGTAATGTTAATACGGCTTTAGGAGAAGCAGTATTATCTCCTCTATATACAATAATAATTGATTCAGAACTGCCAATTGCCTCCGATAATTGAGCGTATTGAATAGATGCAAATGTATCAAAGTTCTCAATACTTATAACTGTTGATATATCATGGGCTATTACTTGATATATCTCACCACCTAAGTAACCGGTCGTTTCACTGTCTTGTGAAAGAATGCGATACTCTAAATACGACTCACGTGGTTTAAGCGATAGAAACTTCTCATTTTTACCACGTTCACTATTTTCAGTAGTTGTACATTGCTCCAACTTTTCAGCTGGGTCATCAACAGGATCAAACCCAACCAAATCTTTTACTTTTTCTCTGATAAAAAAACGATTACTGGCAGTAAGCTTGATCACATCTCCTTGCCGTGAGCCTGTATTATATTCTTTTAAAAATGCTAACCAAATACCTTTTGCCGGTACACTATCACTAGCAACTTTTAAATATTTACCTAGTTGACGGTAGTCGTGCTCACTAATTGTGATACTCAATTTAATGGCTCCAAAATTAAATCAGTGACACTCACTGTTGCAGATTGCTCAAATGTTTTTTTAATTTTCACTGTAAATTTTCGTTTTTTCTTTAGTGCTTTTATCTGATTTAGTTCTTTATATGCATAAGACATAAACCCATACGGATAACCAGTTTCGCTCAGATTTTCTTTCCAATAATCCCTACATGACACAGACTTAGTTTTAGATAGGCGTAACATTTCAATCAAATGGGTTTCCATCCTATCACTGTATTCAATTCTATCTTCAGCATTGGCCTCGCCTTCAAAAGTCGATGGTTCTTTGCTATCCAAACTATGTTCAAAACTCAGTTCAGGCCTGGGTTTGAGTGAGCCTACCAAATTTATATGACAAGTTAAGTGACCTTGATTTTCCACATCTACAGCTAGCTCGTTGATATTGTTTTCTTTATGACAAGATAATACTAATTCAGTTAGTTCTTCATCAGCTGGTTCATATTTAAACCCTTGGCTATGGGTTCTGAAGTGGTTATAAAAAGCCCAAACACGCTTTGAATCTTTAGATTGTTTCTCAAACTCCCATAACAAATGCTTTAAACGAGGAATTGAAGCTAAAATTGCCTCACGACAATCATCAATACTCCTAAATAGCTTAATACTTAATATTTTTCGTAACTCAGGGTTACTACCAGCTAGGTCATGTAAAGTTTGTAGATCTAGTACTGATAATTTTTTAGTTAATCTATCAAGTCGATTAATTAGGTATTTGTTTTCAGCTTGTTTATCGGCAATAGATTCAACATGACCAAACTTGGTATGCAAAGCAATTTCAATTGACCTTACTTCGCTTCCAATACCGTCTCGCATTAAGAAAACCATACCACGTATATCAGTTAAGTGTTGGCCATAGGTGCGTGTATTTTTACTTTCTTTAGCTTGGTTCAATTGAGCAATTTTCAACTGTAATTGTGCTAACCATTCATTTACATCCGGCGATAAACGCCTATTCGCCTCTTGTTTATTTAATAAATATGAAAGCTCAACTAACACTGATGACGCACTAAAGCCTTCAACTTCATTTCCGTGCACGATGTTATAGCTGGTTAATGTATTAAAAAGGCGACTTAATTCTCCTAAATCATTTTCTTCTTCCCCATTAAGCTCTGTCAATCTCGCAACCGCTTCTGCATTCTGTGTCAACGCTTTACCTAGTAGGGAAAATTTTTCCGCTAAGCTATTCATGCGTTAGCACTCCTTGGCTCACGTCATCTTCATCCACTGAAATCGTTTCATATTCAGCAATAAATTCCATAATATTGTGAATATAATCTACTTTACCGGTGATTTGGTACAGCATCTCACTACGGTTTTTTACGATGAGTATGCTTAATCGCTCTAATCCATCAAATAGTGCAGTTAATTTATCAGATGTGGCTTTCTTAACAGTTTTAAAAGCTGATAGCTGCATCAGTTGGTTTAAATGTTTTAAGTGAAGTTCATTGTCTGTCACTAAACTCAAAATTTCGGCATAGCGAATAATGTCACCTGAGATTAATACTCCTGCATCACTTTTAACCTTAGAAATGAATACTAAAAATTCCACTACTGGCTCTATTTCATCCCGTACTTTTAAGAACTCCTTTTTTAATAACGCCTTATCTCTAGCATGCTCAGGATCCGTTGACGTCAGGTAAAAAGCGCCACTTTCATTGACTCTCGTTAATTTTCTGCCAAACACAGCCAAAGCAGCATCAACTTGAATTTGACCTTGCTCTGTTTCAAGAAACTCATAACACTCATCATCTGTAAAAGGGCAAATAAACTTTTTCTCGTTATATAGCTTCTCTAATACCTTTCTTAAGTCCATATTACGCCTCTTCAGCATCTAGTAATTCAGTTAATTTACTTTCCGTAGAGTTAATACTGTCAGCGGAATATTCTTTGTAAATGCGTTTATGATCACTTTTACGCTCGATTTGATAGCAGTGTTGATAATACTGCAAAATCTCTCCTTTACCCGAAGGTTGGGCACTTAAGATACGTATCCCTTGCTCATCAAATAATTTGATCAAAAGCATCGAGTTTTCAGAGTCTATTTTGTCGAATTCGTCCACACAAAATGCCAATTTAACATTTGTATCACTGCGCATCAGGTTAATAAGACCAATATAGATAGATACAATAATTAGGTATGTCAGGCCATTAGAACTTAATTCAGCAATTTCTTGATCATTTGTTGCCATTTTATGGGTTTCACCATCCATATAATCCACAGTAAATTCAAAATATTTAGCAATATCAATAACAGGTTTATGAGTATTAAGTAAGCTCACTAAATTGGTCAATTTACTAATAAGTTCATCACCGGGTAACTCATTTAGCTGCTGATACTTCCAACGGTTATGAGCCTTAGCGAAATCTTCAAGACTAGAAAAGTATGCTAGTGTTTTTAACCTAGATGATACTTTAATATCAATTTGCCCCATGCTTTCAAATGGATTTGATACTTGACCAATTTTTGTAGTTAATTGACGCCCTTTAGCACTTAACTGCTTATCAGCTTCCTTAACACTAGTACTAAAATTACTGATACTCTCCGCAACAACAGTATAATTTGAACGAAGTAATGATTCTTGAGATAGATGGTCTTCATTAAAGTAATTTCTAATCTCAATAGCAGCTTTTATCCATAAATTCTCAGGCTCAACTTTCTCCAATACTTCTTCACGCATTTTTTCAAAAAATCGTGCAGGATGTGTTCGCTGGACCCTTATAAATACTTTTTGCAATTGATTAAATGTGTCCTTGCCTGACTGCTGAGTTTCTTCCAACTGCTCAACTAATTTATCTAAAGCTAACTTCAACCTTTCAACATCATAATTGACATAACGAGAGCTATAGGCTTCATAAGTCTCTATATTTAAGGTCTGACCTAATTCCACCATAAGTCTTAGTTCTTTTAGCTCAGTTGCAATCAGCACATTTACCTCATTACTTTCGACGAGTGCAGTACCTATTTGGCTTTGTTTCAATTCAAAGCCACTTCTTTTCTCTTGAGATAGCCGACGTTGGTCGGCTAAAGCGTGTTCTGCTTTTGTTTTGTCTTCAGTTAATTTTGGATGTTTCACCCATTCTGACGATAAAAATTTATTATAACGCCGTACTCTAATGCCCGCTGCTGAAGCTCTTTCATGTTGCTGCTGAGCACGTTTATATGCTTGTTTAGACTTATTAATATCATCATCACTAAAGCCATTTTCACGAATGGCCTTATTTTCGCTCTCTATACTTTTGTCAATTTGTAACCTTAGTTCAGCCAACTTTTCTTCAGCTACTGTTGAAGCTGCGGTTTCTTGCTCGCTTAGCTTACCCTCTATGAGATCAAGTGATGTTTGCTTCTCTGCATCAAGCTTTTCGACATTCTTTTGGTGAAGATCACTTAACTCCTTTTTTTGGCCAATCAGTACTCTCAAATTTGATTGGCATTTAGATAAAGCTTCCTCTATACCTCCAACGTGCTCTTTTAACCAAAGTTCCGCTTGTGTATTCTTATCTTGTATATCAGCTTCAAGTTGTTCGTTAAAAGCCTGCTCTTGTTTTGCTTCTAGACCAACTCTAGCTACGTCATGCTCTTTAGCATCGCATTTATTCGATAGTATTTTAGCTTCTAATTTTACTTCTACTATCTGAGCTTCAAGGTCAGCAATGTGTTTGTCTAATTCCTGTATTTCTTCGATGATAGACTGAACATTACCAAAGCCTTTTGATTCTATTTGGCTTAAATCAATCTTCAACCCGTATAAGCTTGATTCACCTTCATTAAATTCTGGTTTCAAGTTTTTCCGTAACAATAGTTCGGGGTTAATTACTTTACCTAATGTATCCTCAAAATTAGGTACAGTATCTCGTAAGTAGTTAAAAAGTGTTCCATCTTCAATTCTTGATTTTAAAACTACTTGCTGATCAATTTGTTCTTGTTTACGAACAGATAAGCGATTAAATTCTACTAGTTTCTTCTTCAGGGCATCCTTAAGCTCGTTGAATACATTAGTTTCATTTAATAATTCTGATTGTGCTTCAGACAAATTTTTACTTGATTGAACATGCTCACGTTTCAATTGTTCCAGCTGCTCTTTAAGCTCTGGTTTTAACACTGGATTTAAAAGGCGCTCCTTAAGCTGAGCCTCTTCTCCTACCACACTGCGTTCTTTCTTATTTAATCCTTCGCTTTCCAAGCTAAACTGATCATTTAATGACTTCAACTTAAGACCAAAAGAGCCAACAACATTGTCTTTATCGATTTGATTTTGATCTTTAAAGCCTCTAGTTGAATTAGCTAAATTTAAGCTTATATTTGAAATTGTGGTTTCTAATTCAGACCTTTGCTTTTCAAAAGTTTCATTTATATTGCTTACACCAGATGATATTTTATCGTAATGTTCTTTTGTTTTTTTACTTTGATATTCAAGACTGTCTACTTGTTCAAAAAGTGCTTGTAACTCTGCAACAGGTAAATACTTTTCACTTGGCGATTCAAAATCATCCTTTAGTTCTAACAAGTTAGCTATTTCACGCAATACCTTATTGAATGTGTCTTCTAACTCATTTGTTGCCAATCTGTCTTTAGTATCAAAGTCCACAAGGGATTGATTGGTATCGTCTTGCTGTACCGTTAACTCTTGAATTTTTTTATTAATAGACTCTTGTTCTATATCAAGTTGATTTTGCATCTTACTAACAACATACAATAAACCGGAGATATCATCACAATACCCCTGCTGAGTAATTGCAGCTTTAGTTAGTTCAATATTTTTTGGTTTTTGACGATCAATGGCTAACCAGGCTTTACGCTCAGCCATCCAATCATTAATTTCAATTGAATGGTTATTTAAAGACAACAATTGATCAGGGATAGCTCCTTCTTCGACCAAAATATTGGTTAATGTAGAGCGAACAGCATCCATTGATACTTTACCTCTGAAAATACCGATTAATACACGGTCAATGTTATCAATGCTGTCACCTTGGGTAGGAAATGAGTAGCGAGGTCTCCACTTCCTTATAGATTCACTATCGGAGGTTTTTAGTCTGTACGGTTTATTCGATTGAATAATGCTTCTATAAGTTTCAGGACTTAACTTTGGACTGAGTTCACGCTCAAAACGGTCTGCATTAGTACGGAGTGCATTATTTTGCACAATACTTTTACCGTTTAAATCATCCAATAGAAAAATATTTTTATCGAAGGTTCCTGACAAGAATTGATATCTAACAGAGTTCTCTGTCGAGCTACAAATTACGCAGTTAATTTCATTACCGCGTACATATTCATAAACTAAATAACTGCTTGGGTTAGGTAAATAATAATTAACAAAGCCTTGTGTAACCTTACCTTTGGCCTTAGCAAGATCACTCCCTTTTACACCATAAAATAATAAAGCTAATTTTAAGGTAGTCGTTTTACCAGATTTGTTTCTACCATCAAAGTTGGTGTGTCCATTTGTGTTGATAATAACAAACTGTCCACGACTCAAATTATCGATGGCTATAATACGGTTTAAGTGAGACATAATTTCCTTGTTCTAGCGTCCTAAATAGATAAAACAAATACTACATCAGAATCAAATGATGTGGTAGAGTTAAAATATACAGTTTAAAATGATTCACACACTCAATATGATTAGTAGCGTTTATTTAGTTGATCTACTTTTAAGTTACACTGGCTCCTTTAACAGACAGCAATTAATGGACCTAACTGGAATGTCTATTGCGACAGCAACTCGTACCATTAAAAAGTATAAAGAGAACAACGATGAAAACTTAAAATACGTAGTTGAAAATAAGCGGTATGAAATTACTGACGTATTTAAAAGTAACTTCAATATAGCTGCGGAAAATGCACTAATACTACTGGCATATGGCCAACAGATAACACAAACAGGCTATTTAAATACTATTGGCCCGGCGAGTACTTCCAATGGTAGTTCAAAGCTATCCTCTGATATTATTCCTGCTGTTACTCGTGCAATTTATAGAAAGACCCCTATCGATATAGAGTATTACGGGACTCAATCATCACAAGAAAAAAGAACAATTTTACCTTTAGCTATTTTTGAGAGTAGAGGGAATTGGTATGTACGTGTATTTGACCTGAAAGATAGTCGATATAAAACATTTAAATTTATTCGAATCAATCACGTTATTGGCTTTTCTAACAAAAAATTAACTGAAGTAATTAATGACACGGATTGGTTTGAAACAGTTACGCTAACCCTTGGTGCTCACCCAAAACATCATAACCCTAAAGGTCTTAATAAAGATCTAGGGTTACTTGATAAACCAGTATTCAATTTAACCGTTCCTAAAGCTCTTGTAGGTTTTAAATTGGCTGAATTAGCAGTAGACGCATCACTAGAAGGCACATTAAACCCAGAGTATTTTCAGTATAGGTTATTAAACCTACATGAACTTATGACGGTGAGTTCTATGAGAATAGCTCCAGGCTTTAAAGTAAAACGGTAAAGCTAAAATAGTTTCTTATGAGCATTAGTTGCCGACCTGAAGTTCAATATTTATCTACCATTATTTATTTAATGACACTAATATGATTTCATTAGAAAACTCTATCAATTACAGCGCTATTAAATATGAAAAGGATTCCTAAAACTTATGCACATTACCAAACTATCCCTTGTCAACTACAGGAACTTTAAAAACGTTAAATTACGTTTTAACAAAGGTATTAATACAATAATTGGTGAGAATGCTTCAGGCAAAACAAACCTCTTTAGAGCTATAAGAATACTACTTGATAACTCTATGCCACGTTCATCAATTAGACTAGTTGAAGACGATTTTTGTAGAGCTTTAGGTGACTGGCGAGGTCACTGGATAATAATTAGCGTAGAGTTTAATAACATAGCTGGTGATGAAGCTAGTCAATCTTTATTTCTTCATGGTGTCGGCAATGCGGAAGACGAAGTTGTAGCTAGAGCAACATACAATCTAATATTTAGACCAAAAGCATATGTCCGTCAAGCTTTGGCACAACTTCCCGCAGGTAACACTAGCGCATTAGAAAGTTATTTAGCTGATATAACAATTGATGATTACGAGAGTGTGCTAACAGGCAAGAGTGCAGCTAATTTTAATAATCCAACAACTTACTCTAGTGTAGTTGGTGACTTTGATAGGGTAGTTTTCCCCAGCGCATTAAACAACCCTGAAATTGGTATTCGCTTACCTAATATCCTTAATATGCCAAATGAGGTTTCTTTTACCTTTATCAAGGCACTAAGAGATGTAGTATCTGACTTTCATAGCAATAGAACTAATCCATTACTAACGTTGTTAAAAAGTAAGTCGGGTGACATTACTACAGCTGAATTCGAGCCTATCGCAAATTTGATTGGAACACTGAATGATGAAATCGAAGGGTTATCCGATATCTGTTCTATTCGTGATGATATTGTAACTACTGTCGGTGATACAGTTGGTGATACTTACTCACCAAACTCAATTTCAATTCGCTCTAGCTTGACTGACGAATCAGACCAACTTTTTCAATCGTTAAAACTTTTTATAGGAGAGTCTAATGATGGTCATGAAGGTGCTATCCATGAAATGAGTTTGGGCGGTGCGAATTTGTTATATCTCACACTGAAGCTATTAGAGTTCAAATATCAAAAGGCTAATCAATCGATTGCAAACTTCCTGTTAATTGAAGAACCAGAAGCACACATACATACTCATCTTCAAAAGTCGCTTTTCGATAATATTAGCTATGAAAACACTCAGATTATCTATTCGACCCACTCTTCTCATATCTCAGAAGTAAGCAATATTAAGAATATGAACATAATTGGTCTAGTCAATGGCGTATGTGAAGTATTTCAACCATCATCTGGGCTAGGTGATGAACAGGTAGGATTTGTACAACGATATCTAGACGCAATTCGAAGTAACTTACTCTTCGCCCGAAGTGTTGTACTAGTAGAAGGAGACGCCGAAGAGATTCTTGTTCCTATCTTAGTAAAAGAAGTTTTAGGTTTGAGCTTAGACGAAATTGGGATCACTTTAGTTAATATTCGAAGTACTGGTTTTGAAAATATAGCAATGTTATTTGATGAACAAAGAATTAAGAAACGTTGCAGTATTATTACAGATCTTGACCAAGCTTTTTTTGATATTTCAATTTTAGAGGCAGATGATCCTGCGACTAAAAAGAAAAAAGAGAAGGCCTTAGGCTCTCAAGAAACTGGGATGTCGCGCAAAGGTAGACTTGATGATTATTGTTTGAACAACCCATGGATTTCAACTTTTTATGCAGACCATACATTTGAAGTTGATTTTATTAATTCATCAAATGCCCATTACTTTAAAAGAATCATTCGAGATATCTACACCCAACAAGCAAAAAAAGATACAGCGTCTGCAGAGCTAGGCTCTTCGGACATAGCCATCTCAGGTACAAGGGCACTAACAATGGCAAATTACCAAGGAAAAGGTTGGTTTGCTCTAACACTTAGTAAAGTGATTGATTTTAAAGTTGCGATTCCAGAATACATTTTCGATGCAATTAAGTTTGCGCATGGTGATTTTAATGCAGAAATAACATTAAAAATACTCAAACACCGTTACAACTCAGTTATTAGGCATATCAAATATGGTAAAGAAAATATAGAGCGATTAGAGTCAGAAGGAAATACAGCTCTAAAACAAGAATGGGAAAATTACTTATCTCCATATGAAAGTGGTCTGGCAAAATTTTCACCTAAATGGGAAGCTTTCAATTCAATAAGTGGCGATTTGAATATGCTCAAGGAACAAATGATCAACGATTTTCCCTCCGAGAACAGAGACATTTTATCAAGGATATAATAATGTTTGTATGGGATGATGAAGATCTTAACGATGAACAAGTACAAGCGATTATAGAACCTAATAATGTATTCTTAGTTGCATGTCCAGGCAGTGGAAAAACTAGGACTCTTACCTATAAAATTGCTCTTGAGCTTTCGAGATTAGAAGATCCGAAAAAATGGATCGTTGCAATTACTTACACGCATAGGGCTGCTGATGAAATCAGCGATCGAATTGAATCTCTCGGGGTAGATACATCACAATTGTGGATAGGTACAATTCACGCATTTTGTTTAGAGTGGATATTAAAGCCTTACAGTATATACCACGGTAAATTAAAAAATGGGTTTAAGATAATTAATTCTTACGACTCTGAAGATATAATTTCTCAAATATGTTCAAACGTCCGTACCGAAAGGGTTCGATATGGGGAGTGTAACCATTTCTACACACCTAGAGGCATAGAATTAAATAGCGCAGGAAGAAAAACTTCACTTGTTCGAGAAGTGATAGAAAGCTATCACCGCCATCTTGAAGTAAATAGTCAGATCGATTTTGAGCAGATACTATTTTTTGCTTACGAAATCATTTCTAGTAATAATTCTATTGCTAAGATAGTGGCTAACTTATTTTCATTTATCTTAATTGATGAATATCAGGATACTAAAGAAATACAATACTCTATCGTTGCCAGCATCATAAAAGCTAGTCAAAGTAGAGTAAAATCATTTATTGTTGGAGATCCAAATCAAGCAATTTATGGCTCGCTCGGTGGCTACGCCATAACCAAGTATGAGCTTGAGCAACTGACCCAAGTTTCATTTGCTTCTAAGGATCTAGATAAAAACTACAGAAGCTCTAGTAAGATTATCGACTATTATCGAACTTATAATGTAACCACTAGTTCAGTAATTGCTGAAGGCGAATATAAGCACTATCCGAGTACAATTACTTATGATCAAGTAACTCACAAGGATAATATAGTTGAAGAAGTCAGTAGACATATTGAACATAGTATTCAAAATTTGGGGATCTCAGAAAGAGAAATTTGTGTGATAGCTCCTTGGTGGACACATTTAGCAGCACTAACGCGTAACTTGGTAAACAGATTGCCTCAATACAGTTTCGATGGTCCGGGTCTAGTTCCTTTTTCAAGAGATATTGATAACTTTTGGTTCAAATTGACTCAAATAATACTGACAGAGCCATCTCCTAACATGTATGTTAAACGCCTTCGTTGGGCATCCGATGTCTTAAATGACATGGAATTAGCACACGTTGATGTTCATTCTATAAGTCCAAAGCAGTTACTAAAAACAATTAACTCAATTTCAATTGATGAGAATGACGGTTTAACAAATCTTAGATTATTTTTTAATGCTATTTTCTGTGAATTAGACATTAACTTCGAGCTATACCCGTCGCTAAAAGAACACCATGAATCATTTTTCAACAGTACTCAAAATAGAATAGATAGGCTGAGTAATGAAAATGCACTATTTGCGACAGATATAACTGCATTTCGAAAAGCGTTTAAACCCAGAACAGGCATAAAAGTATCTACTATACATGGTGTAAAAGGTGGTGAATATGATGTAGTAATATCCTTCGGTCTTCTTCAAGATTTGGTTCCTAACTTTAATGACCCTTCTGTCGAAAGTGCTAAAAAACTATTATACGTAATCGGCTCTCGAGCAAGGAAGAACCTACATCTTATTTCTGAAAGGGGGAGGATGACTGGTTTTGGACAATATAGAAGAGAACGTTCGCCAACAGAAGTTCTAGAGAATACTACATACCCTTATGATGTAACTTCATTTTAAGTTTTTATTAAATACCTATTTAATTAAACATCTCAGGAAATAAAAAAGCGAGATATACATTCCTGTATAGCTCGCTTTATTAAATAGCGTTGTTTACTTTCTAGTCACAATTTTAATTCGAGTCACAAATTTAAATCAGACAGTCACAATTTTAATTACTTGTTGTCAAAATAAAATTAATCGATATAACTTTCAATTGGAGGACATGAACAAATTAAGTTACGGTCTCCGTAAACATCATCAATACGGTTAACTGTTGGCCAAAA